>JARHYY010000039.1 GCA_029258405.1 Helicobacteraceae bacterium
TTCAAACAAGTCAAAACTTTGCACAGGAATTAGATTCTAAATCAAAAGAATTAGAACATGTTGTGCAAACATTAACACAGAGCTCAAATACTCAAGCAAGCTCATTACAACAAACAGCTACCTCTATAAATGAAATAACTTCATCTATGCAAGGGGTAAGTAATAAAACTACTGAAGTCATTCACCAAAGTGAAGATATTAAAAATATAATAGGCATTATAAGAGATATAGCAGATCAAACCAATCTCTTAGCATTAAATGCAGCAATAGAAGCAGCAAGAGCAGGAGAACATGGTAGAGGCTTTGCTGTTGTAGCTGATGAGGTCAAAAAACTTGCAGAGCACACACAAAAGAGCCTAGGAGAAATAGAAGCAAATGCTAATATATTAGTGCAAAGCATTAATGAAGTAGCACAATCTATTACAGAACAAGCAAGTAATATTAGTCAAATCAATGAAACAGTTGTTCAGCTTGAAAACATTACACAGCAAAATGTACAAATTGCTCATCAATCACAAGAAATAAGTAATGCTGTCGATTCAGTGGCTAATAAAATATTAGATGATGTGAATCAGAAGAGGTTTGATAATGCAGCATGCACATTGTAATATTTTCTATATTCTATCCCAAGATTTCCCATTATATTGTATTTTTCCTTCTCGTAATGACTGATAAGGTTTAATTGATTCTTTATAGTAATTGAATTAAAATATTTTTTATATTTTAATTTTGCTATGGGCATATAAGGAATTTTTCAATGGGAAGAATATTTTGTATTGTTATTGTTTTGAGTTTAGAGCTTTTTGCTAACCCTTTTATAGTTGCTCATCGTGGGGGCACAGCAGATGCACCTGAAAATACTATAGCAGCAATAGAATTTGCTATTAAAAATCAATCCGATGTGATTTGGATTAGTGTGCAACTTAGTAAAGATAAAAAAATGCTCTTATATAGACCAAGCAATTTATCATCTCTAAGTAATAAGGAAGGAAGAGTTTCTGAATATACTTTAAGTGAGCTAAATAAAATTGATGTTTCTCATTTTTGGAAAAAAGAAAATATTTGGAATAAACAAATGTTAAATATCCCTTCTCTTGAAGAAGTGCTAAAAAGATTTCCAAAAACTCATTTTTTTATAGATCTTAAAAGCCCTAATGCAGATGAATATGAACAGGCTAATATTTTACTTGAAATTCTTAAGGCTACAAAAAGCTTAGATAGGGTGAGAGTTTATTCTACAAATGATAAATATATCCTTGCATTAAGCGATGAAATTCCAAAATTTATAACACGAGGTGAAACGCGTACAAAACTCGCTCATATTAGCCTTGCTCATCAATGTGATGTACAGAATCAAGAGGGGGCTTATTATGGATTTGAGCTTAAGAGAGAAATTACTATTAGTGAAAACTATACTTTAGGTAAAGGTGTAAGCCATTCTGTGCTTACTTGGGATAAAGAGGCTATGGATTGTTTTAAGCAAAATGGAGGTAAGATTATATTATTTGGCATAAATTCAAAAGAAGATTATAATCAGGCTCTTTTGCTAGGGGCTGATGGAGTAATGGTTGATAGCCCAAAAGATACTTTAGATTATAAAATAACACATTAAAATGTATTTAATACATTTGCCTATTTTTTAAATATAGTATATTTATATGCTTTTAGTAGTGAAAAGGTTTTAGAATCTTGTTTTTCTGAAAACTGAACAAATAATTCATCACTATTTTTGTCTATTGGATTAGGAAGTGAAATTATTGAATTGGAATGCAATATGCTTGAGGTATTGTAGTTTTTAAGGGGATTAGTATGTATAGATTGTTTTTATTGTATATAGTAATTTCTTCATATATTTTTGCTCAAGAGGATTTTCTTGCCAATATTAATATATATTGCCCGCATGCAAGAAAAGTAGCCCCAAATGTAACAGCTGCATTTATTGTGCGTGTTATATCAGCAAAGGGAGGGATTGAAGATATTTATGAAGGGCAAGAAATAGCAACAAGAAAACATAGCTCCCAAGGCTTAAAGGTTGTTACAGCTGTTTGTGGGCAAGGAGGGCTTGGACATGATTTCTTGTTGTATGGAGGTGCAATTTTGCAACCCATAAAAGAACAAGATATTGATAGTAATAATGATGGTATTAGTGATGGATTCTTGATTTTATGGGATATGGACAATAAGGGGCTTGGAGGCACTCTTGTTTATAAAGCACATTCAGCAAATGCTAGAGGCTATCAAGAAGTGCGTTTGAGATTGCCGGGCTAATTAGAGAAACTTTTTTAACCCCATATTAAAAATAATGCTATGAGCCTTGTGCGTTGCTATTCTACCCCTAGCGGTGCGTTCAATAAAGCCATGTGCAAATAAATAAGGCTCAATAAGATCCTCAATAGTATCTCCATCTTCACTAATAGCAGCGGAAATGGCATTTAACCCCATAGGTTTTTTATTTTGCGAGAGCACTTGGAGGTATTTAATGTCAAGAGCATCAAACCCTAATTCATTAACACCTAATTCATTGAGGGCATAAAGTGTTGTTTTGTTTGTAATTATTTTTTCTTCAGCAACATCTGCAAAATCTCTTACTCTTTTTAATAGTCTTAGAGCAATGCGAGGTGTCCCTCTACTTCTTTTAGCTATTTCAAGGGCAGCTTCTTTTTGGCATTTTTTATTAAGTTTTATGGAAGCATTCATGATAATTTGTGCTAATTCTTCATTGTTATAAAATTCTAGGCGAAAAGTCATACCAAAGCGTTCGCGAAGAGGTTTGGTAAGCATGCCAATTTTTGTAGTAGCCCCAATTAATGTAAAGCGAGAGAGATTTATCTTTATAGTTTGGGCGGCAGGACCAGAGCCAATGATAATATCAAGCCTGAAATCTTCCATGGCTGGATAAAGAATTTCTTCTATTGATGAGCTTAAGCGATGAATTTCATCAATAAAAAGCAAATCCCCTTCATTAAGGTTAGTTAAAATAGCAGCTAAATCCCCTCCTTTTTCAATGGTGGGTGCAGCACTCACTTTAAGATTTCCAGACATTTCATGAGCAATAATATGTGCAAGAGTTGTTTTTCCAAGACCAGGAGGTCCAAAAAATAAAATATGATCAAGTACTTCATCGCGTTTTTTAGCAGCAGCAATAAATACTTTTAAGTTTTTTTTTATATTTTCCTGCCCTATGTAATCATTCCACAAACTTGGTCGCAGTAGATTATCTTCTTCTTTTTCAATAGGGAGTTTCTCTATTTCTACTAAGCGTTCCATACTTTAATAGCTCTCTTCTTTGCTTGGGAATGTCTTGTTTCTTACATCTTCAGCATATTTTTTGATAGCTTTTTTTAGTAATTCTGCTCCATTTATATAATGCCGAACAAATTTTGGTTTAAACTCTTCAAAAAATCCAAATGCATCGCTCCATACAAGAACTTGCCCATCAACTTCTGCACCACTACCAATACCGATAATAGGTGCATCGCTGTTTTGTGTGATATGCTGTGCCACATCTTGGGTAACTCCTTCAAGGACAATACAAAAAACTCCAGCTTTATTTAAGGCTTCTGTATCCTTAAGGAGCTGTTGGGCTTGTTTGGAATCTTTGCCTTTAATTTTATAGCCACCTTCATAACGCACATATTGTGGCTTTAATCCAATATGCCCCATAACAGCAATGCCATTTTGTGTAAGTAGTTCTATATGCTGTGCTTTTTCTGTTCCCCCTTCTAGCTTAATGGCATCTGTGTATGATTCTTTATAAATTTTAATAGCATTTTTTAATGTTTGTTTTGGGGTGTTGTTGCTGCCAAAGGGCATATCAGTAATAAGAAGTGCATGTGTAATAGCTTTTCTTACTGCTTGAGTGTGATAAATCATGGTATCTACATTGAGCGAAAGAGTATCTTTATAGCCTCCAAAACTCATTGCCAAAGAGTCCCCAACAAGAATCATATCAACTTCTGAATCGAATATTTTTGCCATGAGAAAATCATAGGCGGTAATCATAACGAGCTTTTTTTTGTTTTTGCTCTTTTGTATTGTAGAAACGGTTATTTCTCCCATTTATAAATCCTTTATAAATTAGTGAAACATATCCATTTAATAGATGTGTTTCTTCGCCAAAGCGACTTAGCTACCAAGGCTTTTTGCTTAGCTCTTTTAGAGTTTATACTCATAGCATTCATTCTGTGTGCCCTAGAATATATCGATATTTTTATTCATATTTTTTATTTAATTATTATAATTAGTATAAGATTTTTTTCAATGTCCATATAATACAGGTTCTATTTATGCTCATTACTATAAAGTTAAATTTATTGTTTAAATTCATTGTGATTTTGCGATAATACATGTTTTTATGATTGCTCCTTTCATAGATGATATTAAGTTTTATCTATGCTTGTAAGAACTTTTGAGTATTTGTTATAGTTTAAGGTTTTAAAATTCATAAATATTAATATATTATTAGTAATTTTATTGATATTTAAACTTGAATTTATTTGCATTGTATTTTTAATGCAGCTATCATAGATAATGTTTAAAGTTGTTTTGGAAGTCGCTATGCTAGGCTTTAATTGGATTCTATTTTTTTTATTTAAAGTTTTCTTCTTATTGCATTGTTTTTGCTGTAAAGTTAAGTAAATATTATATATAGAGTTTTGTTGTTTAATATGGGGATAAGTTCTATACTTAAAGCCTTTGAATGTTTGCATTTGTGCTCTTTTCAGTGTTATACTTATTGCAATTATACAAAATTATTGAATTAAATCAAGCAGATTAGTTTAAATTTATGTATAATTTAGAACTTTTAATAAATACTTTAAGTTTTTTTAAAAAACATTATTTGCTAAATATTTAAGGCTAACCTTTGCTATTCCTTTTGTTCAAGAGTCTTCTGGCGGAAATAGTGATATTTTGAACCATTTAATATTTAAAAAATTCTTAGAATCAAGAGTACTTATTATTAATCTGCCACTCTTATTTTTTGGGGTTAGCCTCTTAGTTGCTCAAGCCTTTCATGTTTTGTGCCAATTTCTGTAATTTGAATTCCAAAGTTTCCATCAACAATAACCACTTCTCCTTTAGCGATAACTTTATTATCCACTAAAATTTCTAGTGGATCATTAGCGAGCTGATTTAATTCAACAACACTTCCAATATCCATGGCTATAACATCTTTAAGAAGCATTTTCTTTTGACCAATGCGAACTTTTACCGGTAGATGTACATCCATAATCATATTAATATTTTTCATTTCACCGCTAGAAAGATGAGCTGAAGCATGCGTTGTAGGAGCATAGGATTCTGTACTAGCAGGAGGCATTGCATCTTCTTTTTGGAAGTTACTCATAAAAGCACTATCTATAAAAAAATAAAATTCATCATTTAAGCTATTAAGCGAAAAGCTAAAAGAAAGTACATGGGCATAAGTATTAAGATTTAATCCATCAGCTTGTAAAAGCTCTATTTTAACAGGAGCAAAAGAGAGCTTAGGTAATTCTTTTTGGGAAGCTAAAGAAGTACCTAATGCACCTACAATGTTTGATATGATCTCTTTGGTGGCATCAAGGTCATCATCACTCATTTCTTCTTTTGGTGTTCCTTCACCCCCAAGCATTAAATCTGCAATGGCTGAACCTAATGTAGCAGGAAGTGCCATGCTTGTTGTACCAGAACCCCCACTGACATCAATACTTAAAAATGCAAGAGGAAATTTAATATTCGCTTCTTGTACTTCACTTTCACCTTTATAGCTTACTTCTGGGGCAGAACCTGTTAAGCCTTCTATGGTGGCTATGGTTTCTTGTGTCATTAATTTTGCAAATTCATTTAACATTATTATTCACCCTCTCTTTCTCTCATTTCATTTACGCGACTTTTTCTTTGAGCCTCAAGCATTTCAAGTATTTCTTTGACTTGATCTTTTTCTGTTTTTATGACTTCTTTTACTCTGATTGTTTTGCGGTATCGTTGCAGTCCAATACCCGCGATATATTTTTCTCTCCCATTAACATTTACAATAACAGTATCATCAGCAGCTTTGTCAAGACGCACAATATCCCCTGTTTTAAGCTCTAAAACTTCGTTTAGTGTAAGTTCTGTTCCACCTAGAATTGCTGAAATTTCTACAGCAGCTCCACCAAGCAACGCTTGCAATTCTTTGTTCCTACTTTTTTTAGAACTTGTTTCACTAAGCATTAAATCTCTACTTGCTAAACGCGAAAGAACTGATTCTAAAGAAATTACAGGATAACATAAGTTCATCATTCCGCTGCTATGTCCAATGATAATTTCCATGACAACCATAATAACAATTTCGTTTTGTGCAACGATTTGAACGACATTTGGGCTTGATTCCTTTGCATCTACACTTGGAAAAACTTCTGTTACAGGTGCCCATGCTTCTTTGAGGTTTTGCATCATTTGTTTAAGAATGGTATCAAGTAAGTTCAGTTCAATATCGCTAAACTCTCTTGTGGATTCATAGGGGTCGCCTTTTCCTCCTAAAAGTCTGTCGATCATGGGAAATGCAATGCTTGGATTAATCTCAAGCACACCTGTGCCATCAAGTGGTTTAAGGGAAAACACATTAAAACTTGTAGGGCTCGGTAAAGACATAAGGAATTCACCATAAGTCATTTGATCGACTGAATGCAACTGTATTTCTACTATGCTTCGCATAACTGCTGAAATTTGGCTTGAGAGATTTCTTGCCATTTTGTCATGTATGCCTCTAAAAGCACGCAACTGTTCTTTGCTGACGCGATTTGGACGTTTGAAGTCATAAAGCGTTACTTGTCTTTGGGCAAGGATGTCATTTTTTTCAAGTACCTCTACCTCACTTGATGAATCTTCATCGTCATCAACAACTTCTAATAGGGCATCAATTTCTTCTTGACTTAATATATCAGCCATTAGAGCCCTCCTGCTTTTTCAATTTGCAAACGAATTTTTTTGATGACTTCTTTGTGAATTTGAGAAATTCTTGATTCTGTAATTTCTAGCACTTCACTAATTTCTCGTAGGTTTAATTCCTCAAAATAATAAAGTTGTATAATGAGCTGATCTCTTTCACTTAATGTTTTCATTATGTTAGTAATAATCTCAATAAGCTCTTCTTCTTCAATTTGTGTATCTGTTGCTATATCATGAGAAAAACTAAGCTGTTCATCAAGCGGTAAGAGTGCATAAATATCTGATGCAATCTTAGCATCTTTGATTTTTTCGATGTCTTCCCCTAAGACTTTGCTTAAGTACTCATCGCTTGGGTCTTCATTATTTTCGCTAATATAACGCGTTGTTTCAGCATCTATATTGCGAATAAGCTTGCGATTTGTTCGGCTCACGACATCAAGACTCCGCAGATAGTCAAACATAGAGCCTTGCACACGAGTTTTTGCATACCCCCAAAAGGAATCATTTTTAGCAACATCATATCGGCGTGAAAGTTTAATGAGCTCTTCTGCACCGATAGAAATAAGATCATCAACTTCAATATTGCTCGGCAGTCTTTCCTTCATGCGAAAAGCCATTGCACGAACAGCAGGAAGGTAAGAAACGGCTAATTCATCTTGGGCTTGTCGTACTTCATCCCTGTAAGTTTTCATTGTTATACTCCCTACCATAGCTCTTTATGCTAGATTATATTCTAGCATCCTCCTCTTTTGAAATATTCTCTTTAGAATTTGTATCTCCCTCTAAAAGAACACCATCTTGAATATCATTCATTTTGATACTATGAATGAACTCGCGTACCCTATTAACCATTTTCTCTCGTTTTTCAAATTCTTTAATGAAATAACCAAGAGTTTTATCATGATATTCTTTATGTAAACGTTTGCGTTCAAAATTAAAGAACATGAGATAAAAAGACATAGAAAGCGTAATTAGTAAATAAAATCCTATGGTTACTAACCCTGTCCATATTACAATCATCTCGGGAGAATCAAATTTTACAATGGCAAGAATTAAACCAAAAAAGAATCCATTTACAATGGCAAAACTGACATAATTATTGAATTTCATTTTTGCTCCCTTTAAAGTTTATACGCCTTAGAATTGTCTCAAAATTTTTTGAAAGAAACGTCCAAAGCGCCCACTCTCTTTAGTTAGCACTTTTCGTTCCATTTTTTCAGCTAATATTCGTGCAATATCTTCGAGTGCTAGAGAAGATACGCTTAAAGGGGATTGCATGGCAAAAAGTGTGCGATTTTTTGTAGCTTTTGTAACAGCAGAATCAAGAGGAATTGCCCCTAAAAGCTCTAGTGTAATATTTTCAATATTTTGCATGGCTACTTTATTGATTTTATCAAAAATTCCTTTTGCTTCTTGATGATTTTTTACCATATTCATAATCATAAAGATATAAGGTTTAGAGCGAGAGCAAACTTTTATGGTGGCATAAGCATCTGTAAGTGCGGCAGGGTCTGGTACTGTGAGGACAATGACTTCATCAGATGCTTGTAAAAATGCTTGCGTATGCTCCCCGATGCCTGCTCCTGTATCCATAATAACAAAATCTAAAGAATCGAGGATTTTTGCCTCTTCAATAAATCTTTCAAACATCAATTCCCCGCTATATTTGAGGATCTCTGCACCACTTTCCCCGGGTATCAAAAAAAAACCATCAGGTACAATAGGTATGATAATTTCTTCTAATGAGCATTCACCCTTAAGGGTATCAAGAAGGTTTTTATTGCTTTTTACTCCAAACATAACATCAAGATTTGCTAAACCAATATCAGCATCAAATACAGCAACTTTAAAACCCAATTTATGAAGCATATAGGCAAGATTACCGCTTATAGTGCTCTTTCCTACACCACCTTTACCGCTTGTAATAGCAATGATATTTGTTGAAATTTCTTTATTCTGTTCGCTTTCTTGCATAAGCTCTTCTAATTTATGAGCTTGATTATTGAGCGCCATTATTCTACCTTCTTGAATCCATCAAGCAGACAATCTGTAAGGTATTCACTGCTTGCGACAATGAGATCATTAGGGACTTCTTGCCCAATAGAGAAATAGCTTAGAGGTTTTTTTGTTTCATAGACTAATGAAAATACATTTCCAAACCCTCTTGTTTCATCAAGCTTAGTGAGAATAAGGGTGTCTATATCTAATATGGAAAATGTGTGATAAATATCTTTTAAGTCTTCATATTTTGTTGTTGCTGATACTACAAGGCTTACATCGACTGTGCAATTTGGATCACTATTGACATAACTTTTGAGTAGCTCTATTTTTTGTTTATCATGCTGTGAACTCCCCACAGTATCAACTAATATATAATCACAATATTGAAGCGAATTAATAGCCTGTGTAAATTCCCCTGGATCAACTACAGTATCTATGCTTAATTTCATTTTTTTAGCATAGAACATAAGTTGATCAACAGCCCCGATTCTAAAAGTATCAAGAGTAACTATACCAACCTTGTATTTTTTATTCATTTTGAATGAATAGCGAGCTGCCATTTTTGCTAATGTTGTTGTTTTGCCAACACCTGTTGGACCTACAAGCATAATGATTTTTTTTGCACCCGTTTCTAAATTTTCGGGACGGCAATATACCATTTTTCTTAAAACCTCTCTAAAATAACGTTTGATAAATACAGAATTTTCTCTCATTTTAAGAGGCATAAGCTCTAATGTGAGCTGCATAATTTTATCTAAATGTTCTCGATATATTCCGCTGTTTTTAGCAAGATGATAAATTTCGGCAAATTCATGAGGAATGATTAAATCTTGTGGTCCTTTCTCTTTCCAAAGCATGGTTTGTATAAGTTTCATTTTATCATTGAGTTTATCAATCTCTCCTTTGATAGCTTTCAGATCTTTCATCTCTCCTTTTGGTTGTGTTTGTGTTGCGTCAATAGTATGAGAAGAAATTGGTCGCGGTGTATTGCGATGATTTATCTTTGGGGCAGAATCTGGGAGATTAGCAATTTTTGAAATCTCTCTTACAGCATTAGAGAGCTGTAGAGATACATCTTCATCGTTAGATTTACTCAATAGAGGGGTTCTTTGAATGTTTTTGCGTTTTTCTAATTCCTTTTGGGCAATTTCCTCAAGCCTTGCAGAAGCATTATTATTTTTTTTAGTTGCCACATAAGAGGCATTTGATGATTCTGCTGCATCATCTACTGCTACAGTAATTTCATAAAGAGCAGATTGTGTCAAACTTTTCTTTCGTTTTTCTTCAGTTTTTACGACTAATGCATCTTCTCCATGCTTTTTTTGGGCTATCTGCAGTGCCTCCTGTGTTGTTTCCCCGCTATATGTATAAAGTTTCATAATTCTCCCTTAAATTGTATTTGCGTAATAATGTTCAAAAAGTAATGGAATGATAACACTTGTTCTTTTTTTCCACGCCCTATGTGGTATGTTTAGGGTAGGAGCGTGTATGCAAAGGTTACCAAATGAAATAATATCTATATCTAATACACGCGGAGCATCTTTAAATAATCGTTTTCTTGGACGTCCAAATTTTCGCTCTAAGTAGCTTGTGTAAGCAAAAAGAGCTTTGTAGCTTAAGCTAGTCATTACCCTTATAATAGCATTATAGAACCATTGCTGTTGTAAGAATCCAAATGGTGGATTGTAGTATAGGGGAGATGATGAAAGAATATCAATAAAACGATTCTTTGCAAATATTTGCATAAGTTTGTTAAAGCAACTTAAAGTATTTGTTTCATTGCCCCCTATGCCTAAAACAACACAATAACGCTTGTTGCTTGTAGATGGACTGCAAGGAAATTTTTTTGTATAAATTAAGCATTCTTGGTTATGGACAGTGGATTGCTCTAGCATGATATTACCTTTATAATATTACTCTGACACCATCTTTACATTATTCCACTTAAGTTTCATTATGTCTTTTGGTTGGTTTGTTGTGCTTTTATGCGAGCAAGTTCGCTTAAAATTTGGTGCATAGCCATTAGGGCTAAATGATAACCAAAGGGACCAAATCCAGATAAGACGCTTGTAGCAACTTCAGCAGTAATACTTTTCTTGCGAAATTCTTCTCGAGCATAAATATTGCTTATATGCACTTCTATTGTTGGCAATTGTACAGCACTAAGAGCATCTCTTATCGCTATTGATGTATGGGAGTATGCAGCAGGATTAATAATGATTCCATCAGCATCGCCTAAGCATTCTTGGATTCTATCAACAATTTCTCCTTCAAAATTACTTTGAAAAAATTCTAAGGTAATTTTTTGTTGCTTTGCTGCTTCTTCCATATTTTTATGAATATCTTCTAATTTCATTGGTCCATAAATATGCTGCTCTCTAACTCCAAGCATATTGAGATTGGGTCCTTGAATAACAACAACTTTCATAAATATTTCCTTGTAAATATTGATTCAATATATTGAATTATAACAAAATCAACTTAAAAGGCTGGAATATTCTCATGTTTTTTTACTTTAATAATGCGATATTTTCGAAATATCTTATCATTTTTCATAATTTTTTATCTTTTCACAAAAAAATTTTATTTTTTTACATAAAAAATGGAATGGCATAATCATATCATAATAAAGAACTTTGTGATTTAAAAAGCCTATAATTATGAAATAATATTTTAGGGAATAAGAATATAATATTAGTGCGACTTGTTTGCTTATAAATGCCTAAATGGCGTGAAATAGCGGGATTTAGTAAATAAAAGCTAAGTCTAACTATAAATCCGAAAATTCAAATGAGGGAGTAACGACCCGAAGGGATTTACTTA
>JARHYY010000047.1 GCA_029258405.1 Helicobacteraceae bacterium
TAATGTAAGTAATTAATCTCTATATATAAAAGATTCTTTGTTTATCTTATTGAATGAAATGATAATTTAAATTATGGCAAGCTGTGTCAAGTTTTTATGTATAGAAATGTTTGTGTGGTTTGGGGGGGATAAAGGGGTGGGTGGTGGTAAAGATTATCTCAAAAGTTCTCTATTTATCTTAAGAGATAAAATAGATATTTTAAACAATGAGATAATGTTAAGAGGTGTGTGTATCATCAATGTTTGTTTTTTTGTGCGGGTGAGCACTCAAAGTTTTGAGCCTTGAATAAATTACTGTATCATCATTGTTCTTGCTTTTTGTTTTGATTGAAAAGGATAAACAGAATATTCCTCGCCAGCAATCTCTAAAACATAAGCCCTGTCATCACTTTTTCCATAAAGGAGCATAAGCGAAGCAGCAAGATTCTTATCAGCTTGAGATGATTGGGCATCAACTAAAGCTACTGGACCAAGCCAATCTTTTTCTTTATTGTAAATATGCTCCATTGCCCCATGTTTTATAGATAATTTTTCATTTTCTTGCTCATCTCGAGAGATGACACATCTTGCACCATCAGGCAAGATAAAATAACGACCATAAAGGGCAATTTCTCTATCCCCTTTGGTGGCTTTACGCCTTGTAGTAATATCTCTTAATCTCTTAGCTACACTTATATCTGTAAGCAAGCAACCCCCTCCGGGTTTTTCATAATATTGCAAGCCCAAATCCTGCACCATTTTTAGCTGCCTCTCTCTGCTTCTGCCGCTGATATTTAAAAGCTTTGTTCTATCAACCCAACCTTTTTCTTCTGGAATGCTAGGGGGTAGCAATTGTGCACACATAGGGCGTAAAATAAGCCTTTCATTCACTTCTGCTTTATGATGCACCAAGCGATTCACTTGAAAGAGTGCCTCTTTTCGTTGGCTCTTTGGTCTTTGTCCCAAAACCTCCCCGCTAATAACAAAATCTGCTTGTTCTTCTTCAAGGATTTTAAAGGCTTGGGCAAACATATTGGCATGGCAATCAATACATGGGTTAAAATATTTTCCATAACCATACTGAGGGTTAAATAAAACCTCATCAAAAAACTGCTCTCTAATATCTATTAAACGCAAAGGAACATCAATTTGTTTTGTGGCATTATAGAGAAACTCTTTTTTATCTTTTTTGCTCCCAAAACCTATATTAAAATTAAGGGCAACAACATCAATGCCTTGATCTTTTATAAGTTTCATAGACAAAAGGCTATCTAGCCCCCCGCTAAAAAGTGCTAAAGCTTTCATATTTTGGTATTTCTCCTTTTTTGAGTAGTTGTTTTTTGTTCATTAATCTGCGTAGTATAAAAGAATGTTTTTTTGCTTCAATATTTTTTTGCTGGCTTATATATCTAAAGCAATTATCATAATATGTGTATAAAATGCCACAAATCTGCTTTTTCAGCTCTTCTTCAGATAGTTTAGGAATATTATTATTTAAAGTAATTTGAAGAATCTTAGGATGGTGAAAATCACCTTTTTTAAGCAATTCAAATTCTTCTTGAAAATCAGGAAAAAATGGAGTATCGATAAATTCTAATATCTCCTCAAGAAGTGATGGTGTTTCAGCCAATGTTTTTATAAGCCCCGCATTAATAGCAGAGTTTTTAAAATGTATTTCTTTATTTTGTTGCTTCTTTGTTTTTTTGTTTTTAAATTCAATGAGATTTGGCAATGTTTTTAACAATGAAGCAAGCAAGGGTTTGTAACTCTCTGCAATGAGTTCGGGCAGATTTGTTAAAAATGATACAGATTCATTAAATGCTTTTTCTTTTTGAAAAGGATTATTTATATCATACTGTGCAACAATTTCTCGTAATACAAATTCTATAAATGGGGTGGGGGTGTCAAGCAGGTTTTGTATTTCTGGTATCTTTTTTTGAAATACCATATCAGCAGGATCAAGCCCATCTGAAAATAAAACAACCCCCCCTTCTTTATGGGCAAGCAATTTTGACGCCCTAAAGGCAGCAAGCCTGCCCGGCTTATCGCCATCATAGGCGATAATAATTTGCGGTTCCCCTTGAGATATAAGGGGTATATGATCTTTATTGAGGGCTGTACCTAAAGTAGCTACAGCATTGTCAAAACCTGCTTGATGGAGCATGATAACATCAATATAGCCCTCTGTAATAATAATTTGCTTTTTTTTGTGAATGCTTTCTTTAGCAAGATGATAACCATATAAAAGTTTAGATTTATTAAATAAAAAAGTTTGAGGGGAATTGAGATATTTTGCATAAGTGCCCTGTGTTGCTTGCTCTATTGCTCTCCCGCCAAAGCCTACGATTTTGCCTTGCGGAGAATAAATAGGAAATATTAAGCGATTTTTTAAAAATGGATAAAATTTACCTTGTTTCTCTGCAACAACCCCTAATTTAAGTGCATCATGCATATTTATAGTGCTTGTATTGTTCAAAAAGTTCATAATATCCATATTGCTTGGTGCATAACCAAGGTTAAAGCGTTCTTGGAAATTTTGGCTTATCCCTCTCTTTCGCACATATTCTAAGATATGTTGTGCTCGAGCAAGTTGCTGTGTGTAAAAAATAGCCATTTTTTCAAGTAAATCATTTTTAGTATTATGCTGAGTGTTGCTATATTGCAAGGTAAAATTATAAAAACTAGCTATTTTTTCTACAGCTTCTCTATAATTTATCTTTTCATATTCTATTAAAAATTTAATAGAATCACCACTTGCACCGCAACCAAAGCAATGATATAGCCCTTTATTTTGGCTTATAACCATACTTGGAGTCTTTTCATTATGAAAAGGGCATAATGCCTTATATTGGCTACCGCTTTTAACCAACTCTAAGTGTATGCCTATAATATCAACAATATTAATAATATTTTTTAATGCCTCTATAGAATCTGTCTTAATTATCATAAAACACATTGTAACTCTTAAATGCTTAAGTCCTTTTTATTCCTTAATATGATAGAATCACACATTTTATTTAAGGGATCTTTTTTGCAATGGATAATATCTTGCATTTTTTTAGAGACCCTCTTTTTGGGGTGGCGATTCTTATTGCCATTATAGCCTTTATCGCATTGGCAACTTACTTTTGGAATATTCATGCAAAAAAGCGACAACAAGATTCAATAGAGCATTTTATGAAGCTTTTTGATAATATGAGCATTGATGAAGTAGCACAGGAAACATTATTAAAGCTTGGAGAATCATTGCCAGCTTTACAATTTCTCGCTGAAACATATTCGCGTATGGGCAATTATGAACGCTCTATGAAGCTCTATGTTGCTATTTTAGAATGCGATTTAGATTATGCGAGCCGATTGAAAAACCTCCAATCATTAGGAGAGGTTTATTTTTGTGCAGGCTTTTTAGAGCGGGCAAAAAAAATACTTTTAGAAGTGCTTAAAAATCAACCAAGAAACCCACAGGCTCTTTGTTTGCTCATGCGTACTTATGAGTCACTTGAATTATATGATGAGGCATGCGATGCACTTGGTTGCTTAGAAGAATTGGGGCTTGAGGCAAAAAAAATACAGCTCAATAGAGCATACTTTTTTCTCAAAAAGTCATTTATGCAGATTGATGAACAATCTTTATTGCAATTGCTTCAGCACAATGCTGCTCTTTTGAGCTATGCGTTAGATAAATTAAAAATACATAATCTTAGCTTGTTTTGGAAAATATTCAAACAATGCAATCAAGGGGAAGAAATTTTAGATATTTTATGGAACATCAAAAAAGATGAACTACTAAAAAATATGTATGAATGCCCACTTATAGAAGATATTTGTGCAGCAAAAGGCTATATCAAACTCTCAAGAAATTGTACAGTTTTTGAACTAGAGGCTTTGTCTTGTTTGCAAAAGGCAGGTATTTTCGGGGATTTAGAGTTTATTTATTGTTGTAAAGAATGCAAAGAGAGCTACCCCTTACGATTTGAACGTTGCTTAGGTTGCGGAGAGCTCTTAAGTGTTGAGCTTACTTTTATAGTAAGAAAAGCAAAAAATGAAACTTGTCAGCCTCTTTTGTGATGGCTCAAGCTTGGGCAACCCCGGTTTTGGTGGATATTGCGGGATTTTGCGTTATAACAACACAGAAAAAATTATACAAGGTGCTTATCCTCATGTAACCAATAACCAAATGGAGCTTATGGCTGTTATTCAATCACTCAAAGCACTTAAAGAGCCATGCAAGGTAGAAATCTTTAGCGATTCGCATTATGTAGTTAAAGGCATTAATGAATGGCTACCCCTATGGACACAAAAAGGCTTTAAAAATGTCAAAAACAAAGAATTATGGTTGGAATATTTATCAGTTGCTCATGAGCATATTATAGAAGCTTTTTGGGTAAAAGGGCATAATGGACATAAAGAAAATGAACAATGCGATAAAATAGCAAAAGCTGCAGCATTATCCTTAAGGAGCGAATGTGAATAAACATGAAAATACTTTACAAATCCTTGAACAAAGAATAGGATATATTTTTAAAGATAAAAATATACTCGCAGAAGCCTTAACACACAGAAGCCACAAGAAATCCTACAACAATGAGCGATTAGAATTTTTAGGCGATGCCGTGCTTGATTTAATTGTGGGGGAATTTTTATTTCTCAAGTTTCCACATGCTCAAGAAGGAGAGCTTTCAAAGATGCGTGCAACTATGGTGAATGAAAAGAGCTTTGCTGCCTTAGCCCAAAAGTTTGATATAGGTGCTTTCATATATCTTTCTACAGCAGAAGAAAATAACCACGGCAGAAATAAATCTTCCTTGCTTTCAGACGCATTTGAAGCCATCTTTGGGGCAATTTATCTTGAGGCAGGCTTTCAAGAAGCAAAAAAAATCATGTTTAAAATTTTAGAAGAAATGTATGGAAACATTGACATTCCATCATTATCCCAAGATTATAAAACCATGCTTCAAGAGCTTACCCAAGCCATTTATGGAGAAATACCTGAATACATTATTGTAGGCTCTAGCGGACCAGATCACAACAAAGAATTTGAAGTGGCTGTTTGTATTAGCGGCAGGCAAACAGCCACTGCAAAAGGTGGGAGCAAGAAAAAAGCCCAGCAAAAGGCTGCACAAATTGCCTTTATGGAATTACAGAATGCAAAGGCTAAAAAATGAATACTTTTGGTATTGCCCTTAAGGTAAGCACATTTGGAGAATCTCATGGCAGGGGTATTGGCTGTGTGATTGATGGAATGCCAAGCGGTCTTTTTATTGATGAGCAATTTATTAGCACCGAAATGCAAAGGCGCATGCCCGGACGCAACACCTATGCCACAGCACGAAAAGAAAGCGATAATGTTGAAATTTTAAGCGGTGTATTTGAAGGCAAAAGCACAGGCACACCTATTGCACTATGGATTGCTAATGAAAATCAAAGAAGCAAAGACTACACACAAATAGCCCACACATTCCGCCCATCTCATGCCGATTGGACATATTACCATAAATATGGGTTTCGTGATTACCGTGGTGGCGGTCGCTCAAGTGCGCGAGAAAGTGCAGCAAGAGTAGCTGCAGGTGCATTTGCGAAACTTTTTTTAAAAGAAATTGGCATTGTTCTTCAAAGTGGCATATTCCAAATAGGTGCTTTACAAACAGAACAAAGAGATTTTAATTTTGCTCAAACAAGTGATATTTATGCTCTTGATGCTACACAAGAACCATTATTTAAGCAAGCCATAAAAGACGCAAAAAAACAACATGATAGCATTGGTGGTGCAGCTGAAATTAGGGCTTACAACCTTCCCATAGGTTTAGGCGAACCCTTATACTACAAGCTTGATGCAGCCCTTAGTAGCCTTCTTATGGGGCTTAATGGTGTAAAAGCTGTTGAAATAGGCACAGGCACAAAAGTCGCCGCGACTTTGGGCAGCATAAATAATGATGAAATGACTAAAGATGGATTTTGCAGCAATAATAGCGGCGGCATACTTGGGGGCATAAGCAATGGAGATACATTAATTATACGAGCTTACTTTAAGCCAACGCCTTCCATATTCAAAGCACAACAAACTTTAAATGAAAATTATGATGAAATATTATGCGAGCTCAAAGGTCGGCATGATCCATGTATTGCTATTCGTGGGAGCATTGTTGCTGAATCTCTTGTTGCCTTAGTGCTTGCTGATATGGCTCTTTTAAATATAAGCTCTCAAATGCAAACCATTAAAGATTTTTACCAAAAACAACCTTACTTATTCACAAAAGGAGATTGATGACAACCTTACAAGAAGCACTTAAATATAACTCAAGCCAGCTACAACAGCTCAATGAAGAAATACACGAAAAAGCACAAAAAGATAATATCAATGCCTATGTAGGCACAATACCTAATATCCAAGGAACAAAAATTCCCATACTCATTAAAGATAATATCAATGTCAAAGAGCAAGAGCTTACATGTGCAAGTCGCATACTCAAAGGCTATATAGCCCCATATAATGCTACAGTGATTGAAAAATTACAATCGCAAGGCTTTTACGCATTTGGTCGAGCAAATATGGATGAATTTGCTATGGGTAGCACCACTGAAACAAGTTGCTATGGGAAAACGCTAAACCCACTTGCAAGAGAACATGTGCCTGGTGGTTCTAGCGGCGGAAGTGCAGCAGCTGTTTCAGGCAAAATCGCAATAGCAGCTTTAGGGAGCGATACAGGCGGCTCCATTCGCCAGCCCGCTGCCTTTTGTGGTTGTGTTGGGCTAAAGCCAACTTATGGACGAGTAAGCCGCTATGGTCTAGTAGCATATGCTTCAAGCCTTGATCAAATTGGTCCAATAACCCAAAATGTTACTGATTGTGCAATATTATTTGACGCCATAAGCGGACATGATCACAAAGATAGCACATCAGCCCAATTCGCCCCAACACAAACTTTTAAAAACCTCAATCCACAGAGAAAACAAGTTATAGCCATTATCCCAGAACTTATCAAAAACGCATCTCCTGATATTCAAAAGAGCTATGAAAAAACCATTAAGATTTTAGAAAATAAAGGGCATAAGATTGTTACAAAAAACATGCTTGACACTTCTTATCACATATCAGCTTACTACATTATCTGCACCGCTGAAGCAAGTGCTAATTTATCTCGTTTTGATGGCATAAGATATGGCACACAGCAATACAATAATGATCTCAAAGAGCTCTACATACAAACCCGCACACAAGGCTTTGGAGATGAAGTAAAAAGACGAATTTTATTAGGCAATTTTGTTTTAAGCAGCGGCTATTATGATGCCTATTACCTTAAAGCTCAAAAGGTAAGACATCTGATTAAAAAGCAATTTGACATGATTTTAAGCGAAGCAGATTTAATTCTTTTTCCTGTCGCTCCAACATTGCCTCCCAAATTTGGTGCTCATTCATCACCTCTTGAAATGTACTTAACAGATATATATACCATATCCATAAACCTTGCTGGGTTACCAGCCATATCTTTGCCTGTTGATCGATATGATTCTTTATCTGTAGGCATGCAGCTTATTGGAAAGGCATTTGATGAACAAAGTGTGCTTGATGGTGCCTTAAGCTTAGAACAAGCATTAGCTCTTTGCTAATTTGATAAATATTTCACAAAAGGATATATAATGAAAATAAAAAAACGAGCTCTAACTTTTGAAGATGTACTACTTATCCCTCAATATTCTGAAATTTTACCAACACAAACTAATTTACAAAGTTTCCTTACCCGCCACATTAGCCTCAATGCCCCTATTGTATCTGCAGCTATGGATACAGTAACAGAATACAGAATGGCTATTGCCATGGCACGATATGGAGGAATAGGCATAATACATAAAAACATGAGTATCCAAGAACAATGCCACCATATCACAAAGGTTAAAAAAAGTGAAAGCGGGGTTATTATCGAACCCATACATATTGCACCATCAAACTCCTTAGCCGAAGCAAAACAGCTTACAGATAATTACAAAATTTCAGGAGTGCCTGTTGTTGATGATGAAGGCAAGCTGATTGGGATTTTAACCAACCGAGATATTCGTTTTGAAAATGATTTTTCCAAAACAGTAGGCGAGGTGATGACTAAAACACCGCTTATTACAGCGAAGGTTGGCACAAGCCTTGAAGAGGCTAAAGAAATAATGCATAAACATCGCATAGAAAAATTGCCCCTCATAGATTCAGAGGAAAGACTTAAAGGTTTAATCACCATTAAAGATATTCAGAAAAAACGAGATTATCCCCATGCAAATAAAGATTCATTTGGTCGATTAAGGGTAGGGGCGGCTATTGGTGTTGGGCAACTAGAAAGAGCTCAAGCATTAGTTGAATCAGGTGTTGATGTGCTTGTTCTTGATAGTGCTCATGGGCATTCTAAAGGGGTTATAGATACCCTTAAAGAAATAAAGAATAAACTTAATATCGAAATTATCGTAGGCAATATAGCCACAGCACAAGCCGCAAAAGACTTAATTGCTTATGGTGCAGATGGCATAAAAGTAGGCATTGGTCCGGGGAGTATATGCACAACAAGGATTGTAGCAGGTGTTGGCGTACCCCAAATTTCAGCCATCGCAGAGATAGCCGAAATTACCCATCAAGCAAATATCCCACTTATTGCTGATGGGGGCATTAAATATTCAGGAGATATTGCTAAAGCCCTTGCTGCTGGTGCAAGCAGTGTCATGCTTGGCAGCGTATTAGCAGGCACAGAAGAAACACCGGGTGAGATTATTATTTTTCAAGGTAGGCAATATAAAAGTTATAGAGGCATGGGTAGCTTAGGTGCTATGAATAAAGGAAGTGGCGAACGGTATTTTCAAGATGGCATAAGTAGCAACAAGCTTGTACCAGAAGGCATTGAAGGAAGAGTGCCTTATAAAGGCAAGATAGCTGATGTACTCCATCAGCTCTTAGGTGGCTTAAGAGCATCTATGGGCTATTTAGGTGCAGAAAATATCTTTACTTTATGGAAAAAAGCAGAATTTGTTGAAATAACTTCAGCTGGGCTTAAAGAATCACATGTGCATGATGTAATGATAACACAAGAATCACCTAATTATCATATTTAACCGCTACTATTGCTCAACTCACTTGAGCTTAGAAGCAATTCTAGCCCTCTTAAGAGTCTCAAGAACTGTTATTAAAAATTCAACATATTATAAAAGACTTTGCCCTCTAATATATTCTTATATTCATAATTGTTAAAAAAAGAAATTAAATTTTTAAAATGCATCACAGAAGTGATCGAGCATAATATTTATCTCTTATCAAAAATAGGCTTATTTTTTAGATATGTAAGTTCATGCAAGATGTGATATTCTTATATAAATATTAATACTCTATGCGAGAGGAATAAGCCATATACGAGATTAGTTTTGATTTGGATATTGAATCTTTAAAGAAATCTTATGATACTACTTATCATAATGCCTACTATGAAATACAGACTATTGTAAAATATGGTTTGAGAGCATACATGGAAGCTTTTATATGAATACTTCTTTTAGAGTTGAATATTGGAGCAATTTTACATAAATCATTAAAAGTTGCCATTGCAGAACATAGAGATATTATTGTATTAAAATCTTATAAATTAGGTGCTCAAGAGGTTTGAGCTCTCTTGGTAAAGTAAATTCAAAATAAAATCAATATATGCTTTCTTTGGCTTTGTTGTTTCTTTGTGCTAGGCAGGGGCATAAAAACCAACTTTAATGCCATCAGAAAAAGGCAAGATATGGAACAATGTTTGCTTTATAGCCCATAACATCAAAAATTACAGCAAAGGATGCAAAATGAGTTTTGTAATCAATACAAATGTGGCTTCTCTTAATTCTCACGCAGTGGGGCTACAAAATGGCAGGTTTCTTAGTACAGCTTTAGAACGGTTAAGTTCAGGGCTTAGAATTAATAAGGCAGCAGATGATGCCTCTGGTATGGCTATTGCTGACTCTTTACGCTCACAGGCTTCATCGTTAGGGCAGGCGGTTAGAAACGCTAATGATGCTATAGGTATGATACAAATTGCTGATAAAGCAATGGATGAGCAAATCAAAATTCTTGATAGCGTTAAATCAAAGGCTGTTCAAGCTGCTCAAGATGGGCAGACTACCACCACAAGAAAAGCACTACAACAAGATATTTTACGCTTACTCGAAGAATTAGATAATATCGCCAACACTACAAGCTTTAATGGACAAGAAATGCTTTCTGGAGCTTTCACTAACAAAGAATTCCAAATTGGTGCTTACTCAAATACTACTGTGCAAGCAAGCATTGGACCAACTAATACCGAAAAAATAGGACATGTTCGCTATGAAACAAGTAGCATGAGTGCCGTAGGCATGCTTGCTTCTGGTGGTGCAGCGAATTTACAGCTTGTTACCTTTAAGGCATTGCAGGTTGATGGTGTGAATGATGCATTGCTTGAATCAGTGCGCATTTCAACTTCTGCTGGTACAGGTTTAGGGCAATTAGCCGCAGTGATTAACAAAAACTCTGATAAGCTTGGCTTTAGAGCAAGCTTTAATGTAGAAGCAAGAGGCAGCAATCAGCTCATGAGCGGTACAATACAAGGTCTTGTTATTAATGGCGTAACCATAGGAACGGTAAATGATGTGCAACAAGCTGATAGAGATGGGAGATTAATCAAAGCGATTAATGATCAAAAAGAAGCCACAGGTGTTACAGCAAGTATTGATATACAAGGGCGATTAACTCTAACAAGCAATGATGGAAGAGCAATTGCTGTTAAGACTACATTAGTATCTGGAACATCACAAGCAACAACAGCAACAGAGATGCTAGGTGGTGGAAACTTAGCAGGGGTATCTGGAGCAACCCATGCCATTGTAGGTAGGCTAACGCTCACAAGACATGGCGCAAGAGATATTCTTATTAGTGGGACAAACTTTAGCCGTGTGGGCATGCACACAACTCAAGGCATTGCCCAACAAACTGTAAATTTAGCTTTGGTACGCAATAATATGGATGCAAATCTTGCTTCTGCTATTGGTGCAAATGGTAATGCAGCTATTGCAAGCACAAATAAATTTGGTATCGGAGCTGGGGTTACAAGCCTTCAAGGTGCTATGGCGGTTATGGATATGGCTGAATCAGCAAGAGCTCATCTTGATCAAATTAGAGCAGACTTAGGTTCTGTGCAACAACAGCTTGTAGCTACAGTAAATAATATCACCATCACACAGGTAAATGTGAAGGCAGCCGAATCAACTATTAGAGATACAGACTTTGCTGAAGAATCAAGCAACTTTACTAAACATAATATCTTGGCACAATCTGGTAACTTTGCCCTTTCGCAAGCAAACCAAGTGCAACAAAATGTCTTGAGACTTCTACAATAAACCTTTTATGATGCCTAAGGCATCATAGGGATACATCACTCAAAAGGCGTATTATGGAAAATACCGAAGAGCAAAAAAGTGTTTTTGAAAAAAATATGGAAGCATTATATGCCATAGATCCACTCACGACTTCTTTATTGCAAAAGGTTACAGCAAATGAAAAATTTGAAATTTTTATAAGTTCTGACCCTGCTAATATTAATTTTGTAAATAAAGAAAATTTTAAACCACTTTTTGTAACCAACCCTGTTAATGAAACAATGAAAACAATGCAAGAGCTTAGTGCATATGCTCTATATCCCCATCTCTATTTCTTTGGTTTGGGCAATGGGGTTTTATATCGATTACTTTTGAATAATAATGAAGCTTTAGAGCATTTAGTTATTATAGAACCAGAAGCTGAGATTCTTTATAATGTATTCCACTTTTTTGACTTTTCTGAAGAGATTAAAACAAGGCGTGTAGAATTTCATATTGCCGCTAATGTAAATAAAATAGTTGTGGAATATATTTTTGGGTTTAAAACATCATCAGTTTATTCAAAGCTCTATGACTTAAGGCTTTTTAATAGCTATTATGGTGCTTATAGAGATGAATACTTGCGTATTAACAAACTCTTTACAGAGGTTATTGAAAGTGTAATTATTTCTTATGGAAATGATTCTAATGATTCTGTAATTGGGCTTAAGCATCTTTTGCTCAATGTGCCAGAAATGCTACAAAACCCAAGCTATCAAGAGTTTGTTAAAAAAGCTCAAAATACTTCTACAGCCATTATTGTTTCTACTGGACCAAGCCTATATAAACAATTGCCTTTACTCAAAGAAGTTGCCCCATATGTAACGATTTTTTGCATTGATGCATCATTCCCCATACTTACACAAGCAGGCATAAAGCCAGATATTGTACTTACGCTTGAAAGGGTTGAGGAAAGTGCAAAATTTTATACCGATACTCCATTAGAAGCTCAAGATGGCGTTATTTTTGCCATTACCGCTATTGCCCATAAAAAAACATTAAATGCTATTACTAGAGGGCAAAAGATTTTGCCCATGCGTCCATTTCCCTATACCTTTTATCTCAAGCTTGAAGAATATGGCTATGTAGGCATAGGCATGAGTGCTGCAAATATGGCTTATGAGGCTATAAGGCATTCAGATTTTTCAAGCATTGTATTCATTGGGCAGGATCTAGCCTTTGGAGCAGATGGCACAAGCCATTCTAAAGGGGCTGTTTATGGAGAGCGAGAAGTTATAAAAGAAATTGTAAAGCAAGATAAAAAAGATCCCATAATGCTAGAAGCCTATGGCGGCGGGAGAATGGTTGAAAGCACTTATGTATGGAGGTTATTCTTGAAATTTTTTGAGCTTGATATTGCTAAAACACCGCCTAATATTGATGTTATTAACGCTACAGAAGGGGGCGCAAGAATACATGGTGCAAATGAGCATAGCTTTAAAGAAGTAGTAGATGCTATTGACAAGAGCCAAGTTAAAAAGCCCATTATCCTTAAAGAACCAACAGAAAAAGAATATGAGGTAAATAAAGAAAAAATAACCAAAAGGATAGAGAGCATTTTACATCATGGCAATATACAAAAAGCAAAAGTAGAAAAGATCTTTTTAGATATTTGCTCCATGACAGAAGAACTTGAACGACTCAATAAAGAACAACAGCTTGAGAAAATAAATTTTAAAAAAATGGATAGATTGGTTGATAAAATTAATGCAGCAAAGAATAACTTTATAAAAAACAAGCACATGCGAATATTTGACAATATTGTACAAAGTTATATGATGCATCAAGAAATGGAGCTTGCTAAAATTAGCACAAGAATGGTAAATGGTGATATAGAAGAAAAGGCACGAAAAATAGATTGGATTTATGCTCATAAATATTGGTTTTTCAGTCTTGCTGGGGGCATAGATACTGTGCTTGAAGTCATTAAAGATTCAGTTAAAGAATGGATGGATATACCAGAACAATATCTCACTAAAGAAATACCTACACCTATAAAAAGTAGCATTGTAACAGAAGATGGGGTGCTTCATATCTAAAATAAAAATATAAAAATTTAAGGGGTTTTAAAGCCCCTACTATTGCCTTATTGAGATATAATTATATATCAAATTAATAGAAGGATAAAATGGCTTGTATTCTTTTTGTGATTGATGTAATGCGTCCTGGAGGTGGAGCACAGAAGATATTAAAAGAGGTTTTGTATTCTTTGCATGGACATGGGCACAAGGTGAAATTGCTTGTGCTTAAGAGGACTGCATATATGCTTGATATGCAGGCTATAAATGTAGAATGTATTTTAAATGATGAAAAAGAAAGACTTCTTGTGCATACCTTTGAGATTACACAAAAGATATATGAAGAATCAAAGCAGTATGATATTATAGTTTCTTTTATGGATTTTATCGTGTGCTATTTTGTAACTTTGGCTTGCATGTTAGCACATAAGCCTTATTATGCCTTTGTGCGTTGCGAACCTTCATTTGTGGCAAAAACTTTTGCAAATGCTGAAGTTAATCATAATATATATGCTCTTTGTTTGCAAGGGGCGAGCAAAGTGGTGTGCAATTCTCAATCATCTTGCAATGATGTTGTTAAAAATTTTGGTGTTTCTTTAGATAAGGTGCATTTGCTCTATAATCCTATTAACCTTCAATATGTCGCACAAAGGGCAGAGGAAAAAAGCTCTATGCCCCTAAAGAAAAAGGGTGAAATTTTTTGTATATGTATTGGGCGACTGAATGCACAAAAAAATTATAGCACTATTTTACATGCTTTTAAGGATATGAAGAGCCATATAAAGCTTTTTATTTTAGGCGATGGAGAGCTCAAGGTGCAGATGCAAGATTTTGTGCGAGAACATGGCATGGAAAATGTATATATGCTTGGTTATAAGGATAACATTTATCCTTATGTTAGAGATGCCGATATTTTTATTCATTGTTCTTTCTCTGAAGGCTTTAGTAATGCTTTGCTAGAAGCTGCGAGCTTGGGGCTGCCTTTGGTGCTCTCTAATATTGCGGTGCATGCTGAAGTATTTGAGCAAGGGGCATTATTCTTTGAACCAAATGATGCTTATGGCTTACAAAGGCAAGTACAGCTTTTAGCAGAGAGCGAAAAAATGCGCAAGGAGCTTTCAAGCAAAGTTTTAAAAGCAGTGGCATTATATGCACAGAGAGATTTTAAGGCAGAGTTATTGAGCATTTTTGCATGTTGCTAAAGCCTTCATACAAAGAGCAATGAATAAAATGTTAAAGGAAAAAAATGTGTGCCATTGCTGGGGTGTATTGCTTGGGAGATTTCTGTATCGATGAAATGTTGAAGCTTATGGAATGTAGAGGACCTGATGCACATTATAAAATAACTGATAATAACTTTTATGCAGGCATGAATCGTTTATGTATTAATGATGCACAGCATGGCAGCCAGCCCTTTAAAAACAGCGATAGCAGTATTATTGTTTTTTTTAATGGGGAAATTTATAATCATCATAATTTACGACAAAAACTTGATAATACGATTGTGTTTCATGGGCATTGTGATGGCGAAGTTTTGCCTTTTTTATATGAACAATATGGAACAGAATGCTTTGCTTATCTTGATGGAATGTTTGGGATAGCTATTTATGATAAAAATAAAAATAAAATTATCTTATCCAGAGATATGATGGGCGAGAAGCCTTTGTATTTTTTGCATCATGCAAAAACATTTGCCTTTTGTACATTGCTTAAACCCTTAAGCACCCTTATAAGCACAACACTAAACCCAAGAGCAATTTGGGATTTTTTTACATTTGGATTTATCCCTGAAACACAGAGCATTTTTAATGAGATACAAGCCCTGCCTAAGGGTTGCTTTTTAGAATTTGATATTGCACATAACAAATATATTATAAAAGATTTCAGCAAAAGGACATTAGAATATTTTAAGCCGATTGTAAAAGATTATATACAATCTACCCAAGAAATTGTAAGCTGCAGCATTGAAGATAGGCTTTTAAGCGATGAGCCTGTAGGGGCATTTCTAAGCGGTGGGCTAGATAGCAGCATTGTTGCAGCCCTTGCTGCACAAAAAATGCCATATTTGCATACTTTTAATATATCTTTTGTGGATAATGATGACCCTTATTGTGGATTTGCTGATGAAAGCCCTTTTGCTTGTATGCTAGCAAAGCATATAGGTTCTTTGCACCATGAGCTTAAAATTACTGCTTTTGATTTTTTGGAATATCTCCCTTTGTTTATCAAAAGCATAGATCAGCCCTTTGGGGCGATTTCTGGCATTGGTGTAAAGATGATAGCCCAAAGAGCAAGAGAGTTAGGTATTAAGGTGTTGCTTAGTGGTGATGGAGCTGATGAGCTTTTTGGCGGGTATGAATGGTATCCGCGATTATGCTTTAATGATGCTACTGCTATAACAGAGCAGAAGCCAAAGGGCTGGCATTATTATGGTTTTGAGGAGGAGAAAAGGGCTTTGTTATCGCGTGATTTTTTTGATGGTTGTACTTCATTGGGTTATTTTCCTGATGGAGATTCTACGCCCTTAACCTTTATTGAATTTGATAGGGTATTTTATCTCCCTTATGAAATGATGAGCAAGCTTGACAGAATGTGCATGAGCGAAAGCGTAGAAGGGAGAGCATGCTTTGTATCACCTAGGATTGTGTCGTTTGTGCAGGATTTGGGCTATGAGACACTTTTACAGCATGGGCAAAAATGGCTTTTAAAAGAAGCTTTTAAGAAAATTGTGCCTATGAAAATACTTGAGCGAAAAAAGCATGGCTTTAATGCACCTGTGGATTATTGGTTGCGCAATGATTGGCTCTATTTACTTCAAGATGCCCTAAGCCCAAGCAGTGCATTGAGCACAAAAGGCTTACTTAATGCTGGAGCTGAAAAGTTTATGATGCAATTGCTTGCAAGCACATATAAGCGAACGGGGAATATCGCCTTTTTTCTTGTTGTATTAAATCTTTGGCTCGAGATGGAATATGAATAATATTTTGATATTAGCTGATTTAAATAGCCCTTTAATGCTTATGCGAATACAAATGCTCAAAGATTTACCCTATAATAAATATATTTTACATAATGCAAATAATATAAAGCTTGATGATTCTATTT
>JARHYY010000050.1 GCA_029258405.1 Helicobacteraceae bacterium
ATTCTATATCATCTGCATTGACTTCATCAATTTCTATTGTGCCTAAACCCTTTTTGCTTATAGAATCTGCTATTGCTTTGCATTTACTTATAGTGCGTGAAGCTACAATTATGCGTGAAAAGACTTCCCTATTCATTGCCATTTTGTGTGCTACCACACCACCAACGCCACCTGCTCCGATTTGTAAAACAACATTTTGCATATATTTGCTCCTGAAAAATAAACAAATTATAGCAATAGCACTGTTAAAATAAGATTTCTAACATGGTAATGTTTTTGTATAATAACTTAAATGAGCTCATATACTCACATTATGTACGGTATAATATCTGTTTGTTTTTTAAAGGGTATAAATGCTGAAGAGACTTAAAATGTTGTTCTCTATCAATTATCGTATTGTGGTGCTCCTTAGGAGACGCTTTATTATTTTTTGCGTATTTTTTATAGGCGTTGCATTTTTGTTGATTGTTTCTCTTTTAGATTCCCTTGAAAAACAAAGCCATTTTGGTTCAATTATTAACATTAGTGGCAAGCAAAGAATGTTAGCACAAAGAATTATTTATCTAACACAAAATATGCTCTCATTAAATCTCACCAAAGGAGAAGTTATACTTTACACAGAAGAGCTCTCTGAAACCCTCAATGAATTTAATGCTATCCATAAAAACTTGCAAAAACAAATACAAACCTTTGATAATAGTCTTTCGCTTTATAATCTCTACTTTGGAAAACTAGATTTAAGCCACAAAATAGATTCTTTTCTGGCATTAGGTTATCAGTTTTTAGAAACGCATGATATAAAGCAAAGACATGCTATCGCTAAAACTCTATGGCTTAAATGGGGTGGGGATTTAAGACAAGAAGTGCAAACTTGGACATCAGATACAATAGTTATCAATAGAGAAGTTCAAATATTCCCCATTCAAGAAGGAATATCTGGGCTCTTAGAGGTATCTACTTTTAATATCCAATCTTTAGGTGAAATGTATATTAATGAAACAAAAAGATTGCTGCTATGGGGCATATTTGGTTTTGTTATTTTGCTTATAGCATGTGCTTTGTTGGTTGTTTTTCCTTTGCTCTTTACGCTTGCTTCTTTATTTAAGTATCAAAAAAGGAAATAAGATATTATGAAAACTTTAAATTTTACAAATATCCTTATGCTAGCTCCACTTGCTGGATATACAGATTTACCTTTTAGAAGTATGGTAAAAAATTTTGATGTTGATATTACAGTAAGCGAAATGATAAGCTCTCATGCTCTTGCATTTAAAAATATAAAAACACAAAAAATGATTAAAAAAGCACCCAATGAAACACCTTATAGCGTACAAGTTTCAGGGAGCACACCGCAGATTATGATACAGGCTTTAGAATATCTCAACACTCAAGAAGGCATTGATATTATTGACTTTAATTGTGGTTGCCCAGCACCAAAAGTTGCTCACCATGGAAATGGGAGCGGATTATTAAAAAACCTCAACATGCTTGTTAGCATGCTTAAGGTTATTAAAGAGCATACTAATGCACCTTATACAAGCGTTAAAGTAAGGCTTGGTTTTGATAAAAAAATCCCTAAAGAAATTGCCCTAGCGCTTAATGATGCCCCTGTAGATTTTGTTGTTGTGCATGGACGCACCAAAAAAGATGGGTACAAAAAAGAAAATATTGATTATAGCTCAATACTGCTCATGAAAAATTTGCTCAATAAACCTCTTATAGCCAATGGAGAAATAGACAGCCCAAAAAAAGCACAACAAGTTTTGCAATACACAGGGGCAGATGGGCTTATGATAGGCAGGGCTGCCTTAAATACGCCATGGATTTTTAGTATGATAAAAAATAATCTATCAGATGACTTCATAGACACACAAAAGGAAATTGTATTAAGAAAAGAAATTTGCCTAAACCACTTAGAAAAAATGGTAGATTTTTATGGACAAAGAGGGGTGATTATGTATCGCAAAAATATCCATCACTACTCCAAAGGGTTAGAAAAGGGCAATGGCTTTCGCCAAAGAGTTAATAATATTGAAGATTATCAAAGCATGAAAGAGGCTATAGAAGATTTCTTTATTCACACAAGAATACTAAGCTAAAGCAAAATCCCACTCATTTTAATAACTAGGTTTTGCCTTTTGATTCTTAAATAATTATAACATTATTACTTAATAGTTTTCTTGTTTGTAGTTTTGTGATTCACAAAATAAATAGCAACAATAGCTATCAAGCCACCTATAATGGTATTGAAGGTAGGTTTTTCGCCTAAAATCCACCAGCTTAAAAGCAAGGCATTAATAGGCACAAGCAAATTAAAGCTACTGACTCTATGAGTGCCAAGCTTAACTATGCCCCTATAATATAAGGTATTGGCAATAGTTATAGAAAAACATGATATAAAAAGCAAAGCACACCAAAACTTTATATCAAAGGAAAACACTAGAAATAATGACGAATCATCATAAGCGATGGTATAATAAACAAACATGCTTATGAGATTAATATAAAGATTAGTGCTTATAGGATGTATTTTATCTTTAATGCTTTGTAGTAAAAGCGTGAAAACTGCCCATGTAAAAGCAGAGGCAATGAAATACATGTTTCCATTTTGCAATAATGTTGCTGGATTATAAAGTGATAATAAGAAAAATCCCGATACCACACCCAATATAAGCCCTATAATCTCAAAAACATGGATTTTACGGCGATAAACAATAGTAAGGAGTATATAAGTCATTATAGGTATAAGTGTGGTTACAAGCACCCCGCCAGCACCCGCATAGCCCACTTTAAGCCCTGTAAAAAATAAATAGGTATAGAGCACATGAACCAATGAGGCTATAAATATAATAAACCATGCATGCATAGATATAATAAGAGGAACTTTAGCAATAAGTATCAAAGGAACAAAGGCTAAAAACGCACAGAGAAAACGCCAAAAAGCTAGGACATCAATAGGGGCATAATCAATAATGATTTTTGTAGCACTCCATGAGCCTCCCCATAAAATCATGGCTATAAAGAGCTCAAGCATAAGAATTTGTTCTTGTGTTATCTTTTTCATTGCATTCAAAAAGCTGTGTACTCAACTTTTCAGGGGTAGTATTTTTATATTGGTTTTAACTACCTCCACGCTAGAGCTATATTTATTCATATAATCTTCCATATCGTATCCTTTTTAGAGTATTTGCATGTATCTCTTTAGGCATTTATATGCCTCCAAACCGTCTTTCTCGTTTATAAAATTCTTGTATATATATGCTAAGCTCCTTGGTACTAAAATCTGGCCATAAAGTATCGCTAAAAAAAAGTTCTGCATAGCTGCTCTGCCAAAGCAAAAAATTTGAAAGTCGTTTTTCGCCTCCTGTTCTCAAAAACATATCCACATTTGGACAAAAGGAAGTATCAAGAGCATTTTGTAGATTATTTTCATTAATCTCTTTTTGTTCTTTAAGAAGGCTTTTGCATGCTCTTACTATCTCATCTTTGCCCCCATAATTAAGCGCAAGAATCTGTGTAAGGTTTTCCCCATTTGCACTAAGTTCTTCTAGTGCTATAATTTCTTTATAAAGAGATGGGGAAAAAAACGATAAATCACCTATGGCTTTAAAGCGGATACCATGTTTTTGGTAATTTTCTCGTTCCTTAAAGAGATATTCTTTAAGCAATTTCATGAGAAAATCAATCTCTAGCTTTGGGCGATTTTGATTTTCAGTTGAGAAAGCATAAAAGGTAAGATAATCTACACAGCAAGAAGAAGCACAAAATTCAGTAATGCTCTTGAGCACTTCTGCTCCTTTCTTATGCCCATCTACTCTTTTAAGCCCTCGTTTTGTAGCCCATCTCCCATTACCATCCATTACAATAGCTAAATGTCTCAAAGGATTCATTGCTAGCCTTTAATATCTATTAAAGAACTATGGCTTTCTTTAAACTCATATAAAGGTTGCACATCTTTTTGCACATTAATAGCAAACCGTGCAATACCTTTGAGATATTGAATATTATTTTGCAAAAGAATAGCGGTGCTTTGAAAGGGTGTGTTTATGTATAAATCAATACTTGTTCCATCGCTTAGCAAACGACCTCTAAGAGCACCAAGCATACTAAAAACAGCATAAAATTCAATTTCATATAATCCTTTACTTCTCTTTTTACGCATTTGCAAAAGCGATTCTCGTTCTTGTATATTCAATGGTAAAGTAAGCACTTTATTATGCAATGATAAGAGCATTTGCATATAAAAGTTAAATTCTGCCTTATTTTCTGCTGTAGCTGCCTTTTCAAACAAGGCATTCTTGAAATGCTCCCATGGATTAGGTTTGTTTTCAAAATCTCTAAGTTGCTCTTCGTTAAATCTTAATGGTGCATTACTTAAATGAGTGAGAATTTTGGGCTGCATAATGAGATTAGATAATGCAATGAGCCCATCTGCATTTTTGCTCATTTGTGCCCAATATTTTGTACCAACGAGCAATTCATTTAAGCTCTTAGTAATTAATGTTGTATTACCAAGTTTAAGCATATAGCGGGTTGGGCTTAGCTTTTGCAGTACTTCAATGGCAATAGGAAGTGTTGCATTAAATTGCTTTACTGAATGTGTTGCTTTTGGTTGAATCTCTGCATTATGGGTTACTTGAGTTATCATGACAACCCCTTTTTGAGCAAAGCTGCTTGTTGAATAATTTGCATACTTTGAGTAAATTTCGAGCTCTTTGTAAATGTGTAAATATCTTTGGTTGTAATAAAACAAATTTCATTTTCATCTGTTCCTAAAGGATTGCTTTGTAAAGTGTTCAAACAAATGGCATCAAGTTTTTTTGCATAGAGTGCTTTTTTTGCATTTTCTAAGGCATTTTTTTCTTCAAGCTTGAAGCCTATAGTGCATATTTTTTCTTTATCTATACTGCCTAAAATATCATCATTTTTTATAAGCTTCAAATGAAACTCATCGCCCATATCTTCTTTTTTAAGCTTGCCTGCATAAATACTTTCTGGTCTATAATCGCTTATGGCAGCAGCCATAAAAAGATAGGGCATTTTTGTGCCTTTTGCATGTGAGCATATAAGAGCATGTATGCATTCTTGATACGAATAGGCATTATGCACCTTATGTATTGTTATAGCTTTTGGAATGGCAATAGTGTGCAAAAGGGTATAAGGTGCATATTGTGAAATAATCAAATGCACATCTGCCCCCTTGAGATAGAGAGCTAGGGCAAGGTTTTGTGCCATTTTTCCACTAGAAAAATTGCTCAAGAAACGAACAGAATCTATTTGCTCTTGAGAGCCACCTCCGGTTATAATAACTGTTCTATTGTCCCAAAAATCTTCTTTTAAAATCACTCTTGCACTTTGCGATACAATTTCTTCTGGGGTTTCTAATGCTCCAATGTCTTTAATCTTGCAGGCTAACTCTTTGCTTATAGGGGGGATAAGCAGGTCGCCTCTTTGTTGTAATATATGCAATGCTTCTTGTATAGGTTTAGCATAGTACATAGCCGTATTTGCTGCTGGAGCAATTATCCTTTTGCCCTCAAATGCTAGAGCTGTACTCAAAAGCAAATTATCAGCCATACCATAACAAAGCTTACTAATGGTATTAGCCGTAGCAGGAGCAATAAGCATTATATCTGCCCATCGTGCAAAAGAAATATGATTATTATTTTGTAAAGCCCATGATTCACTATTTTTATGCAACACCTCAAAACCACTCAATGCTTCAAAGAGTAAGGGATTAATAAACTTTTGTGCTTCTTTTGTCATAACTACTCGTACAGAAGCACCCATTTTTTTAAAAAGCTGCATAATTGCTATGCTCTTATAAATAGCAATGCTCCCGCTTAATGCAAGAAGTATTTTTTTGCCTTTAAGAAGCGATGTTTCCATTTAAAATTGCTCACTCATACGGATAATTTCCTCTTTGCTCAACCAATTATTATTGCTTAATGAATTATACTCAAAACCAATTTCTACAGGCACACCTTTTTCGCCCTTAAGTGTCACAGTGTAATCAATAGGGGTTTGAAACTGAATAGTTGGCTTGATAATAAAAAAGCTATCAAATTCTAAACTCAAATGAGAATCATCTTTAGGCACCATGACTTCATGAAGTTTTTCGCCCGGTCTTATGCCTATGATTTTTAGCGGGATATTTGGGGCAAGAGCATGGGCTAAATCAATTATTTTCATTGAAGGAATTTTAGGGACAAAAATTTCACCCCCATGCATACGCTCTAAATTATCAAACACAAAAGATACCCCTTCTTGCAATGTTATCCAAAAACGGGTCATTCTTTCATCAGTAATAGGAATTTCTTGTGCTCCATTTTTAAGCAGGTTTTTGAAAAATGGGACAACACTCCCCCTTGAGCCCACTACATTGCCATAGCGAACAACACTAAATTTAGTCATTCGAGCACCTTTCATGTTATTAGCTGCAATAAAGAGTTTATCACTTGCAAGTTTCGTAGCACCATAAAGATTAATAGGGTTAGCAGCTTTATCGGTCGAAAGGGCGATAACTTGAGAAACACCTTGTGCTAAACATGCATCAATAACATTTTGAGCACCAAATATATTTGTCTTAATACATTCAGCTGGATTATACTCTGCTATGGGTACATGCTTTAACGCAGCAGCATGAATACAAATATCTACATCATGAAGTGCTTGAAGCAATCGTTCTTTATCGCGTACATCACCTATAAAGAATCGCATGCAAGAATCTGTAAAGTTTTGAGCCATTTCATATTGCTTGAGTTCATCTCTAGAAAACACTATGACTTTCTTAGGTTTTGCTCTTTTAAGCAATTCTGCGATAAATTTCTTGCCAAAGCTTCCTGTCCCTCCAGTGATGAGAATACTTTTATCATGAAGTTGCATTATCTCTCCTTTTTTCTGTATTGTGTATCTATATAACCCAAATCTAAGAGGGCATTAGCAATAGCTACTGCTGTATCCCCTGCTGCTGAACCGCTCATTCCATGTTCAATAAGAATTGTTATAGCATATTGTGGCTTTTCATAAGGCACAAATGCGGTAAACCAAGCATGAGAACGATGGAAGTACTCCATATCTGCTTCTTTAATGCGGGCTTTATCGGCTTGAGAAATCCCTGTTACCTGTGCTGTGCCTGTTTTGCAGCCTAATTTCACTTTTGACTTTAATGCCCTTGCATATCCTGTGCCACCAGCTTCATGGCAAACCTGATACATACCCAAGCGAGCTGCTTTAAATTTATTTTTTTGAAATGCGGTAAATGCACTCTCATTCACTTGCGGAGCAACAGGCTTTTCACCTTTTTGAATAACTAAATGCGGTGTTACAAGCTTTCCGCTTGCTAAGGCTGCTGTATATCGAGCAATTTGTAATGGTGTAGTTAGCATGTAACCTTGCCCTATAGAAGTGTTTATAGTATCGCCAACTTGCCAACCCTGCTTATATCGTTGTTTTTTCCAATGAGGTGTGGGCAAAATGCCTGATGATTCTGCAGGGAGATCAATACCACTTTTTTCCCCAATGCCAAATCTCTTTAAAGTAGTGGCTATATTTTCTATGCCTACTTGCAAAGAGAGCTTGTAGTAAAATACATCAACACTTCTTTTAATTGATTTTATAAAATCAGCACTTCCATGTCCTCCTGCTTTCCAATCGCGAAATTTTCTGCTCCCTATTTCAATAAACTCTGGTGTAATTATGGTAGTGTACTCATCAATGCCTGCATATTGCAAAAAGGCTATGCCTACGCCCATCTTAATAACAGATCCGGGGGGATAAGAACCATAGATAAATTTATTATACAGTGGTTTATAGGGATCATTAAGCAAAGCATCCCAATTATCACTAGAAATTCCATTAGGGAATAGATTAATGTCATATTCTGGATAGCTCCCCGCAGCAAGTATCTCGCCTGTATGCACATCCATCACCACCCCCGCCCCATTTTGACCACTAAAGGCTTTATCCAATATTTCTTGAAGTTCAAGATCTATGCTCACTAATAAATTATTATTATATGTAACCTCGACTTCCTCAATAACCTCTATTTCTTCATTTAATGCCGTAACCTTGACTAATCTTTTGCCAAGTTTTCCTTGCAAAAAATCATTATATTCCCTTTCTAGCCCTTCTTTTCCTATAACTCCTGTAAAGCGAGAAATAGGGTTATTTTCAATATCTTTTTCATTAGCTTTTCCTATGTACCCAATTAAATGAGCTGCTACAGTTTTGTTAGGGTAACGACGACGACCTGTAGGGATGAGCTCAAAAAACTCTCGATTTTGTTCTATATAAGGAAAAAGACGATGAGCAGCATTATATGAAACAAAATCAACCACAGGGATTAAGTCATGATTGTACGCAGAATCTTTAGATTCATATTGTTCTATAATCTTTTCTATATCTATACCAAGTATAGAAACAATAGGTGCAAGTTTGGTTTGCATATAATTTTGCCTAAGCTTTAAATGAGGGGCAATAGCAAAGAGAAAACCTGTATCATTCACCGCTAAGGGTTTGTTTTTTCTGTCAAGTATTTCTCCTCTGCTTGGCACAATAACGCTTTCTTTGATAGTATTATTAAGAGCAAGACGGCTATAAAACTCTCTTGACTCTACAGCTATCACATAAATGCGAGCTGATAGCCCCACCCAAACCAAAAACAAAATAGCAATAAAAATCTTTACTTCTTTATTCATAATATAAACACCAATATCACAGCGTCTATTATACTAAACACCAAAAATAACAAAGAGATATTAGGCACAGGCATACCTGTGATATAACCCATTATAGAACAAAAAAGAAAATATCCATAATAAATAAATAAAGTATAAAATGGTATGAGATATTTAGGCGAACACACAAGAAAACGAAGATAGGGCATAAATATAAAATATGCTATACAAAAGAATATAACAGCACTTAAAAAAGGGAAGCCAGCCCCAGCCTCAAAGAATAAGAGATACACCATAAGCAAAAATATATAATAAAACTTTCTTGTATCCATATACCTGCAAAATAAAACAAATGCTATGCCCAACAATGGAGGCAACCAATAAAAAATATCTGTTAAAGAACTATAAAAGAGAATAAAAATAAATAATAATATATTAATTATATTTTTTTTATTAAAGCTATCTCGTCGCATATTGGAAAATGTTTGCATTTGATACAATCCGCCCATATTTTTTGGTTAGGAATTTCTGCTTTATGAATTTCTTGAAACCCTAACTTTTCAAAAAGAATTCTCTGATAAGTAAGCACTAAAACTTCTTGTATGCCCAATTCAGATGCTTCTTGCAATGAATACTGTATTAATAAAGAAGCTATTTTTTTCCCACGAAACAAAGGGGAAACAATTAATGAGCGAATCTCTGCAAGCGTACTTGAATGGATATGCAGAGCACAAAAGCCTATAATATCATTATTATCATCTTGTGCAATATTATAAGAGCGAATAGCACTTGCCATCTCATCAAAGCTTCGCTCAAGTATCACACCTGATTGCACCTCTGGAGCAACCAATGTCTGCATGGAAACAATATCCTTTAGTGTTGGTTTAATAATCTGCATTTGCACCCTTATTGACAGCTATACCTAGCACATCATTGTAAATACGCATTAACATTAATGCTCTTTGCTCCTTTTTGATAGGAATAGAGCTAAAAAGTGCATCTTTATGCTGTCTTTGCAATGTTAATAAATCATTTTTGTTAAGTTTATCACATTTTGTAAAAATTTGTACTATTTTTTGGTCATAAGATTTAAAATTCTCAATACATTTTAAGACATCATTATCAATTGCTAAATAAGGATGTCTTGCATCTCTTAAATGCAAAAAAAGTTTAATTGATGAACGCTTTTTGATAAATTCTTGTAAATTTCTATGCCATTTTCTTTGAATTTCCTTGCTCACTTTTGCATAACCAAAACCCGGCAAATCAACCATATAAAAATCTACAATATTATCATATGCTTGCCATTGAGTTTTGAAATAATTAATACATTGTGTCTTTCCGGGTGTATTTGAGCTCTTAGCCAAACCTTTGGCATTTAAAATAAGGTTAATAAGACTACTCTTGCCCACATTACTACGACCTAAGAAAGCTATTTCACTATAAAGAGCAGGTGGAGCTTGCCCAATATGTAGAGCTGATAATATAAAATTTGAATAAATAACCTTAATGAGTGCTTCCATGCTTACTTATCCTGAATAAAAAAAATAACTTTTGCTGGCTTATTATTTCCCCCTTCAACATTTACAAAGCCTTTTTTTCTGCTTAAAGAAATGCGATTACCTCGTATTTGATTGTTCTTGCCCATTTCTTTTAAAAATACATTGCCTATGAGCTCATATATATCAGTCTCAACCATATAAATAGCTTGTTGTGCGTTGCCCTCAATAATGCGCCCATCATTAAGCGTAACCTTAAAATTTACATCGCCATTTGCTTCGTATTTTATGGGGCTTTTTTTATCATCAATATAGAATATAACTTCATTGCTTTTAAGCTCATCTTTGTTTCTCTTGATAACTACATTACCACTGATAACACTTTTGCCGCTTTGTTGATCTGCCATAAAATGATTAGCACTTACTTCAATAGAAGTTTGTGCCACAACAATGGTGCAGGCAATAAAGATAAGTATGAATATTTTCACTTTTTTTGTTCCGCAAAAAAGCCATTAATATGTGTAGCATATAAAAAATTACTCATGTAGTCATAAAATATATCTTTTCCATTTAAAATATTTTCTGCACCTTGGACTATTAAAAAATCACCCTCACCCACAAAAAAACTTCGTTCTATATTATATGAACCTTTAGAGCTCCATATAAAATCATTATTTTGCAAAAGATAAACACCATGAGGAAAAAGCATGGTATTATCTTTATAATGTATTTCTGTTGAAGTTATGCTCTGTGTATGCGATGGATTTTGCTGCACTATGGATATATTAAAGGCATAATCTTGAGGTTGATTATAGTGCATTGCTCTAAATGCGTATTCAGCAAAGGCTTCCATCTGCACATTTCCATTATCAGTATTGAATGTATAATATGTAAAGTCAAAAATTTCTAAAAGAGGTGCAATTTCATCTTGTTGTATGGATTCATTTAAGCGATTATGAAACAACAAGTATATAAGAATAAAAGCTATGCTTATTAAAGCTGTAAAAAATATATACAGGCTATTTCCATAACGCCAAAAACTCATTTAAGCAGCCTTCTTGCAAAAGAATATTTTCTATCATTTCGCGTACAGCCCCACAACCGCCATAGCTCTTAAGATGGTGATCTATATAGGGCATAATAAGCCAAGAGCAATCATAAGGAGCATAACAAAGCCCTGATTCTAAAAACATACCAATATCATTTACATCATCACCTATTGCTGCTATTTCTTTTTTTTCATAACCATACTTTTTACGGATACTTTTAACAACACTAGCCTTATCTCTTATACCTTGGAATACTAAGGGTATATTTAATTCTTTTGCCCTTTGAGTAACGATAGATGATTTCCTGCCCGTAATAATGGCTATTTTCCTACCCATTTCTAGCCAACTTGAAAGAGCTAACCCATCTTTTACATTAAAATGCTTTATTTCTTGCCCATCGGCATTATATATAATTTTACCTTCATTTAATGTTCCATCAACATCTAAAAGTAGTAGCTTAATCACTTATCCCATCCACTATTTTATAAAATTTATAAAACGCCTTTTGTGCTTGGAATGCTTATACGCTCATTAGGCTTTAATGCCCTCCTTAAAGCCACAGCAAAAGCCTTAAAAACTGCTTCTATGATATGATGCTTATTATGCCCCCTATGCTGAATAATATGAAGATTAATCTTGGCATTAAAAACTAATGATTTAAAGAATTCCTCTGTTAATTCGCAATCAAAAGAGCCTATATTGCCATAAGTAGATACATCATACACAAAATAAGGGCGATGGGAAAGATCAAGAGCAGCTTGAACACAAGCCTCATCCATGACAATACAAGCATCACCAAAACGCTCAACAGAATGCAGAGGGTAAAGGCATTCACATAAAAGCTCGCCTATGACAATGCCACAATCTTCTACGCTATGATGTGAATCAACATGCAAATCACCTTTGCAATCAATCTCTAAATCAATCAATGCGTGTTTAGCAAAACTTTCAAGCATATGCTCAAAGTAGCCAATGCCTACATTAATCTTTGCCTTACCACTTCCTATGAGGTTTAAAGAAGCGGTAATATCTGTTTCTTTTGTTGTTCGCCTCTTTGTTGCCATCTTACCCCCCTTTTGTTATTCAGCAATTACAAAAGCTCCTTTTAAATCAGGCTGCATTGAAATAAAATCTCGTGCTTCAGCCTCACTCTTAAAGCCAGAAAGCATTACACGATAAATAGGAGCACCATCAAGCTGAAATTCGCGTATAATAGCTGTATAGTTTTGAATATTATTATGTGTTTTTTGGTAATAATCTGCCCCTTCTTTTTTTCTAAATGCACCAATTTGAACTAAGAATTTACCCATTGACATAGAAGTTTGTGTTTTGCCCACAGGAAATTCTTGAGAATCAACAACAACTTGTGGAAGAGTGGCTGTACTATCTGTTGAAATTATGCCATTAAAACCTAAAACCTCAATTGAAACTGGTGCTGTTCCTGTTTTTATAATACCAATTTCTTCTGCAGCAGCTTGAGAGAGATCAATTACTCTTCCTTCTACAAAAGGTCCCCTATCATTAACACGCACTACGGTGCTTAAATTATTGTTTTTGTTTGTAACCTTTACTATAGTATTCATAGGGAAAGTTTTATGTGCTGCTGTTTTAGCATTCATATTGTATGTTTCACCATTTGAAGTAGTACGCCCATGAAAATCAGGACCATACCAGCTCGCTAAACCACTTTCTTGCGTACCTAATGCTACTTCACTCGGGTAATACCATTTTCCATTAATTTGATAGGGCTTCATAGAGCCAGAGCCACCAGCTTCAGAACCAATAGAATACCCATCATCAGGTATGCTAGGAGAATCTGCACATCCTATCACAAAAAGAAAAATACTACCTAGTGTAAGCATAAAAACAGTTATTCTTTTCTGCCATTGCCATATTACATTCATTGTTGCTCCTTTCATCTACTTCTTTCTTCATCAAGAAAATGCACTTGAGTGGTTTTATGGGTGCTTTTTGTTTTACCATACATTCTTGCATATTCATTGCTCCGATAGGTGCTTAAATATTCATAAGGAATATGCACAAGATAATGCTTACCTTTAGGAATAACACCTCTTTTTATATGCGGATTAAAATGCCTTAATGTACTTAAACTTATTTCTGCACTATGGGCAATTTGTGCCAAAGTTTTACCTTGACTTACCTCTATGCTCGCAATAGATGGGCTGCCAATCCCTCGATTAAGGAGATACTCATAACTACTTTCTTTAAGGGTTTCAATATCATTAAGAAGGAGAGAAACATAAAGAATCTTGCGAATATAGTTGCGACTTTCAGGGGGTATATAAGCTTTTTGGGGGTCTAAAAGAACTTCTAATTCATCGCTATTTGCTTGCTCAATTGCCTGCCTTAGCCTCCCTTCACCACAATTATAAGCAATAGCTACAAGATACCACTTGCCAAAGCTCGCATAGAGTTGCTTAAGATAGGTAATAGCAGCTTGAGTAGAGCGAACAGGATCAAGCCTTTCATCAATATGCGTATCCACTCTTAAACCAACCATTTTAGCTGTTTTTGGCATGAACTGCCAAATGCCCATTGCTTTTTTAATGGATTGAGCTCGTGTAGAAAAATTTGATTCCACCAAAGCAAGATAGAGAAACTCTTGAGGAATACCTGATTCTTTAATGAGCTCTTTAAGTAAGGGAATGAAGCGTTCGCCTCCTTCATAACCTTTTAAAAAAATACGATCCCTTAGCCCAGCTCTCATTTCATCTTGGAATGATATAAAATATTCATGATTTATAAAAGAGGGATTTACATCAAAACCTTCAAGCACAGCCCCAGCTACTATTGTTCTATTGGGGGTATCAAATGCCCCCAATAAAAACAGCGGGAAGAACAATAAAGCAATATATCGCACTCATAAAACCTTTTGTTGCAGAATAAAGATATATTCTACCCTAAAAAACCTTTAAATAACCTATTTATTTACTCCAAAAAAGATTATGTGCATTTGCCGTAGTAATTTCAGCTATACTCTGTAACGAACAATGAAGCAAAGAAGCAATTTTTTCAGCTATCAATGGTATATATTCTGGGGTATTACATTTGCCTCTATGAGGTTCTGGGGTAAGATATGGAGCATCAGTTTCAAGCAATAAACGCTCTAAAGGAATGCTAGGCAAAATATCAACTAATCTCCTTGCATTTTTAAAAGTAAGTACCCCTCCAATACCATAATAAAAATTCTTTGAAAGCTTTAGCAAGATAGAATCAGCATTATAGCAGTGCAAAACACCCCTAATATTTTCTTGCTCATATTGATTGATGATTTCATATGCATCATTTGATGATTCTCTTATATGTAATATAAGTGGTTTATCATATTCTTGAGCAAGTTTAATATGGGCATGAAAAACTTCTTTTTGTTTTTGTTTTATATATTCCTCATCTTTGGGTAAGCGAAAATAATCCAAACCACATTCACCTACAGCTATACATTTTTCATCTTCTATATATTTTCTTAGAAGGTTTTCATCATACTCTTGAGCATAATGAGGATGAACACCCACAGCAAAATATATTTCATTATAGGTATGGCTTAATTGATAAGCTTTATTAATATCTCTTGGATTTGCTCCCGGTATGATAAAAAGTTCTACATTATTCTTGCGAGCATTTTCTAGCAATATAGGCAAATGTGCATCATAAGCACAATCATCTAAATGGCAATGAGTATCAATCATAAATAAATCCTAAATTTTACTTTAATTTTAACCCCTATATAGAATCTAGGGGCTTTAATGGTTGAAATATAATAACAAATATTTCTTTTAAGTTCATTAAAACAATATATGTAAAAAAATTCATATTCATATAAAAGATACTATTATCATTATCAAATTTAAGCTTAGTTAAAATCTTTATTTTATAAAATTTTATTAATACATAGAATCCCAAGGAATCAATATGAAAATGAATATAAAAACAAAAGTATCCCTTCTTACAAGCATAATTATACTCTTTGGAATTATAGTTTTAAGTATTGTATCTATGAGTATGCAGGAGAGTAATTCTATGGATAATGCAATGGAAGCACAAGCTGATGAGCTTAGGGTTGTTGATGTGGTGATACAAGATGTTCATCATAACTCTTTGCGTGCATTAAACGCACTTGTAACAGCTATCAATGAAATGCCCTCAAATGTGCTTGAAAGCGAAGAGCAAACCATTAAAGCCATTGGTGGGCTACTTAAAATACATAAAAATTCTGCAGGAGTATTATCAAGTTATATGGGGTTTCCAAGCGGCACTGCCATAGATTTCCATGACGGGGCACAAGGAGACAACAAGGCTTATAGACTTCGTGGCAATAAATATACTTCTGATTATAATGCAACCACACGCCCTTGGTATATTCAAGCAGTAAATAATAAGGGATTTTATCAAACAGATGTATATACAGGATTTACAACGGGCAAACCTAGTATGACTTATGCTATGGCAATATATAGAGATAATAAGCTTATTGGCGTTGCGGGCATCGATATGCTTTTAAGTAAATTACAAGAATATTTTGATTTCTTACGGGAAAAGAATGATACACATATGTTTATTCTTGATAGCAATGGTATCCCATATATTGCCACAGATACAAGTATTATCATGAAAGAGAATCCATTATTCAAAACAATAGCTCAACTCTCAGCAGAGAATCCAGACTTTTATCCAATAGAAATTAATGATAATGGGGTTATGAAAATTACACAATGTAAAACATCAAAAGATAAAGAATTTGCCCCATATACCCTCTGTAGTTTTGAAGCACTTGAAGGTATAAAGAATCCCATAAAACAGGCGGGATTTATACAACTCATTATTGGCTTAGGTTTTGCAATCCTTGTAAGCATAGTCATTTATATACTCATTAATACATTCTTAAAACCGCTATGCAGCATATCTCGAGGTTTAAATAATTTCTTTAAATTCCTCAATCATGAAACAAAAACAGCACAAATAATCAATATAAAGTCAAAAGATGAATTTGGAACTATGGCACAAGCTATAAATCATAATATAGAGAAAACACAAAAGGGATTAGAACAAGATTCTCAAGCAGTACAACAATTAGTATCTATAACAAAAACAATACAATCAGGTGATTTAAGTGCAAGAATCACACAAACACCACATAATCCACAATTGAATGAATTAAAAGAAGTATTAAATAATATGCTTGATAGTTTGCAACAAAAAATAGGTAATGATCTCAATGAAATTACAAGGGT
>JARHYY010000057.1 GCA_029258405.1 Helicobacteraceae bacterium
CAAAAGGCATGGAGATTGCCTCTCTTAGCACTTGTCCAAGTTTTAAAAGAGGCAATTTATATTGTCTCCTCTTTTGTTTTTTCGTCCTCCTTAAGGAATTGCAAAAGATTCTTTAAATTGAAATTTGTGTTATAGTTTTTTAAGGGTTTCTATAAGATTAGTCGTGCTTTTACCTGCTACAAGGGGTATAATATGTACTTCTTGTGCAAATTCTCTCCCTATAATTTCATCATGTGCATAATCTCCACCCTTTACAATAACATGAGGGCTTAATACTTTGATAAGATTATATGGTGTGAGCTCATCAAAAGGCACAATATAATCAATAGACTCTAATGCACTAAGAACGCCCATTCTCTCTTCAAGGGTATTAATTGGTCGCTTATCGCCTTTGAGTTGCTTTATTGAATCATCGCTATTTACCCCTACAATAAGTACATCGCCTAGCTTTTTTGATTCTTGTAGGTATCGTACATGCCCTAAGTGTAAAATATCAAAACAGCCATTTGTCCAAATAATTTTTTTTTGTTTATAGCGTAATGTTTGTGCTAAAAAAGGTAAATATTCTTGTGTGATAATTTTTTGTATTGTGGTGTCAAAAAAGCAATCTCTTATTTCTTCTAAGGAAGCTGTTGCACTCCCTATTTTTGATACAACAACAGCAGCAGCGGCATTAGCAAATTGAGCAGCTTTAATAATATGTGCTTCAAAACTTAGTGCAAAAGCTAAAGAAGCAATGACTGTATCTCCAGCACCTGTTACATCATAGACTTCTTTAGCAGTAGTAGGGATTTTATATAAGGAATCTGCTTGCAAGATGCCTATACCATCTTCACTAAGGGTAATAAGCGGATAAGTGATATGATATACTTCTTGCAGTGTAATTAATGCTTTTTTAAGGGTGCTATCATCAATAATTTTGATACCTGTGGCTTCATATATCTCTTTTTTATTAGGTGTAAGAATGGTTGCGTGGCGATATTTAGTATAGTCGTTCCCTTTTGGATCTATGAGGATAGGTTTATTTGCCTGCCTTGAAAGAGCGATAATTTTTTGTGTCAAATATGCTGTTAACACACCTTTGCCATAATCAGAAAGAATGACTATATCAACATCTGCAATTGTTTTTGCACAAAAGCATTCAATCATGTGTTCTATTTGTGCATCAATATCATCTTTATGCTCCCAATCTACGCGTACAACTTGTTGATGTGAGGCAATAATGCGGGTTTTTTGTGTGCTAAGGCGATCATGTTGCATAAAAATGCCCTCTAAACTCATATTGAATTCTTCAAGCTTGCTTTTAATCTCTTGTCCAACTTTGTCTGCACCTATAACACCACAAGGTATTACATAAGCATTCAATGCTAAAAGATTATGCATGACATTGCACGCCCCCCCAAGCCTTCTGCTTTCTTTGCTTACTTCTACAACAGCTACAGGTGCTTCTGGAGAGATTCGCTCGCAAATACCCCATACATAATGATCAATCATTAAATCTCCCACAATAAGAATTTTAGGGGTATGTTGATTTGTTAAAAATTGTTTAATCATAAATGCCTATTTCTTTGGATATTTTTTTAATTGTTTTGCAATATGCTTTAATGCCTCGTTCAAGATTGAAGTTTGGTTTATAATTTAAATCCATCTGTGTGCTACTAATATCAGCACAAGTATGTTCTTGGAAAAACTTATAAGGATTATCTATATATTTTACTTTAAATTTTATATTAAGTGTTTCTTTAAGAATGTTTATAATTTCATTATAGCTTCTTGCTACCCCATATCCAACATTATACAGCCCGCTTTGCTTTGCTTTGATGGCTTTAATATTTGCTTGTATAACATCTTCAATATATACAAAATCTCTTTTTTGTTGCCCTTCTTTAAAGAGCCGTACTTTAGAATCTTGTAAGGCTTGAAGTGCAAGCTGTAAGATCATTGATGCTGTTTTTCCTTTGTAAAGCTCTCTTTCACCATATACATTAAAATAGCGTAAGCCAATAACTCTTAGTTCTGGATTTTCTAAGGCAAATCGCAGGGCTATTCTATCCATCGATAGTTTAGAGAAACCATAAATATTTTCGGGGCATTCACCTTCTTTAATGCTGTTTGGTGCTGGAGAATTACCATATACACCCGCACTTGAAGCGTAAATAACATGGGCTTTCTTTTGTTGAGCAAGATTGAGGATATTGTAAAAAGCATTAGTGTTTGTACGCATAACTATTTCTTCATTGAAACAAGTAGTGTCTGAAATAGCGGCTTGATGAAAGATATAATCAATAGGTAGATTCTGTAAGATGGCTAAATCTTGATTTGAGTTAATATCGCCCGCAAGCACTGTTCCTTTAAAGCCAATAAGATTCTTAAAATGCCCCAAGCTTAATGAATATTCACTAAGAGCAGTTTCACGAAATTTGTCAAAAATAATGATATGGCATTCATGATGTCGCTGTAGATAATGAGCAATATTGCTCCCTATAAAACCAGCACCACCTGTAATTAAAACAGTTTTTCCTTCTAATGTGTCATCAATATATTTCATGCTCTTTCCTTTTATTGAAATGTGGAATTTTTAAGTATTTTTTCAAGGTTGTTGCATGCTCTTGCTTCATTGTCCTCTTCACAACCTATTTTATATAAATATAAAGACTGTTCTTTATCGATAGGAAGCAAAAGAGTTTGTTTGCCATCAATATATTTTCCTTCAGATAAAGCATCACCCATTTTTGTGCATATTTGTGCTGTTTTTTCAAAACGAATTATGCCCTTAGCATAAAAATTGCTCTCACAAGCTATGCTTGCAGCCTTGACAAATAAATCATTATTTTTTTGCAATAAATAAATTTCCATAATATTTTGACAAGCAGGTACATAATGACGATTAAAGCAATGTGGTTTTAAAATATCTTGTAAATAGTTTTGAAAAGCTATATCATTTAAATAGCGTTGTCGTTGTTCTTTTTTGTAAAGATACACAGCAGAAACACAAGCAAGCCCAGAGCCATTATCGCACATTTGCTGTGCCTGATTGATAGAAGTAAATTGGTCTATAAAGCATGAAGAATGTTCGCATAGCTCTTGAATACCAAAGTCAATAAGCTTCATAGAGATTTGTTGTTGCATATCATTTGTTTTTGGATAAGAGTGCTGCAAGAAATCATAAAGAGCTAAACAGCCTAAGCGAGAATGTTGCGTGCATGATTTTTGAAGTAAGTCTAAAGCTTGTTGCGGAGCATTAAAATATTTTTGCATAAGCACCCCCGCAATTGCACAAGCCCTTGCATGCCCTAAATCACAACTTTTTTGCATAAATTGCCATGCTTTTTGTGCATTTTGCATAGAGGAGCTTATGGTATTTAAAGGTGAATTTTCATCTATGGGCATATCAAGATAATGTTGTGCTAATGTATAGCAAGCATTTTTGCCCTCTTTTATGCAGAGCTCTTGTAATTCTTCTTGACTTCTTTCAAGTACAAAAGAGGGTTCATCGCAAGCATTTCTGCTCCCTTGAATGCAAGCTTGTTTAAAGGGGTCATTATAAAGCGTGCCTGTTTTTGCTTCAAGAAAAAGCATGTATGATGGATTTTTGAGTTCTTGAGTTATACTCTCATGCTTGCTATTTATGGTGTGCTTACTGCAGGCTATAAAGATTGTCATGCATATAAGCAGGGCTATATATATATGCCTTTGCAAACTATTCCTTAATATCTTGTTTTGAGTATTGCTCATGTATTATATCATAAAAATATTCACAAAGGAGTCTTATGGCAGAACAGAGCCAAATGGCTATCACTAAGGGCATAGGTTTAATGTTAATATCGACTATTTTTTTTGCACTTATGAATGCTTTAGTAAAATATTTGAGTGCTTTGGGATATTCGTCGATGGAGAATATTTTTTTTCGTGCTTTTTTTATGGTGTTGTTCTTATGGTGGTTATTTAGTGCCGCACCTACTATTAATCGTTTTTTTCCATATTTAAAAATACAAAAGCCAAAAATACGCTCTAAAAAAAGGGGCGGTTTTATAAAAATACTCATTCGGTCGTTTTTTGGGGCAGTTTCTATGAGTTTAGCATTTTATAATTTTGCAACTATTCCTCTTGGAGTGGCTACTGCTTTTTTGCAATCTATGCCTATTTTTATGGTTATTTTTACATTTTTTACTAGAGAAAAGCCAAGTACATTTGTGATTATAGCGACATTTATAGGCTTTGTTGGTGTGCTCTTAATTGCAAATCCTCAAATAAGTAATATATCGCCTATTAATGCCTTTGCAGGTATTATAGGGGCAATAAGTGCTTGTTTTGCATTTATGACTTTAAGGTCGCTTAAAGAATATTATGAGAGTGGTGCTGTGGTGCTGTGGTATGGAATCTGCATGAGTATTGCGGGTGCTTTGGGCATGCTCATACCTATTGAAAAAATGGGCGGGTTTGTTATGCCAAATGTATATGCCATATGTATTTTTTTGCTCTGCGGTCTTATGGGTGCGGCTGGACAATGGTGTATGACTTCCTCATATATGTTTGCTCCAGCGGGCATTGTTGCACCTATTAGTTATATGAGGATTGTATGGAGTCTTTTTTTAGGCTTTATGCTTGGTGATTTATTCCCTAGTTGGATAACGCTTGCTGGCATTGGTCTTATTATTGCCTCGGGTATTTTGATAGCCTTGCCCGTTTTCATTAAAGAATACAGAAAAATATACAGGCAATTATAATATATTGTGTGCATATGCACAAAATTGCATGCCCCTTTCTTCATAGGAGCTAAATTGATCAAGGCTAGAAGCAGCAGGCGAAAGCAAGGCAACTTGACTAGAAGTAAGTTCTGCATCAATGCTTTTTAAGGCATTTGAAAGCTCTTTGCAGAGCTTATAAGGAATGCTATATTGTTGTGCAAGCTGTTCAAGCCGTTGGTAATTGCTCCCGATAATGTATATTTTTAAGCGGAGCTGTTGTGCGAAGCTAAACAAAGGGTGGAGCTCTGCTCCTTTATCATCGCCTCCAATAATGAGATGAATAAAATATTTATTATATCGTTTGAGTGCTTGAATGCTTGCATCAACATTTGTGGCTTTACTGTCATTAACCCATAGGCGATTTTTTGCATCTCTTATTTCTTCAAGACGATGTTTGCCAATTGAAAAATGGTGCAATTTTTCATAGGGCAGTTGTTGGTATAAAACCTTATAGGCAGCAAGAGCCAAAATAGCATCTTGCAAAAAAGGTTCTTGAAATGGAATGCGTGCACAATCTATATCAAATATATTCATTAAATCTTTTGTATCATGGTAGAAAAATATTCTTGGTTTGTTGTGTTTTTGTGTGAGGAGTCCTTTAAGCTCATGGGGGATAATGGCTGTGGAATCTTTATTCATAAGTGTAAGTGTTTTGAGTTTAGCATCTTGATATGCCCTAAAGCTTCCATGCCAAGAAATATGATCTGCTCTTATGGGTAGCAAAAGGTATATATTTGGTGCTGCATGAGATGTATAATGCAATGTGAAAGAGCTTGTTTCTAATATCCAAAGATGTGCATGGGTGCTTAGAAAGGCTAAAGGTGTACCGATGTTGCCCCCCATTATTGAACCTTTGTCCTCAAAAAGAGCTTGAGCCATTTGCGTGGTTGTTGTTTTTCCATTGCTCCCACTTATCCATATGCTAAAGGGCATTTGCTTTGCAAAATAATCATATTCGCTCATAAGGTTTTGTGCTTGCTGTGCAAGAAAATGTGTAGGGGGGATGCCCGGGCTTATAATTTCTAAATCGCTTTTAAAAGCATCAAAATGAGATGAAGGGCAAAGCCTATGTTGATATTTATCATATGTAGGGGTGGTAATGTTATCATCATAAATTGTACAAGAATCAATAATTGATGAAAGTGCTTGGGTTGTTTTTCCGTTTCCAAAGAGTGAGATATTCATTAGCGTACTTTTAAGCTTAATAAGGCGATGAGATTGCTTATAAGAGCGATGATCCAAAATCGGACGATAATTTTGCTCTCAGCCCAGCCTTTTACTTCAAAATGATGGTGAATCGGAGCCATGAGAAATATTTTTTTACTGAAAGTTTTAATGCTAAAAATTTGCAAAATTACACTAGCTGCTTCAATCACAAAAATAAAACTTATCAAAAAGAGCAAAAGCTCTGCTTTGCATATAATAGCACAATAGGCAACAACCCCCCCTATTGCCAAGCTACCACTATCGCCCATAAAAACTTCTGCAGGGTGGCAATTAAACCATAAAAAGCCTATCAACGCTCCCATGAGGCTAGCAGCAATAATGACTACCTCACCGCTCCCTTGTATGAGAGGGTAGAATAAATAGCTACTATAAACAACATTTCCAGAAACATACACAAACACCATAAGGCTAAAAAGTGCAAACAAAGAAGGCACAGTAGCTAAGCCATCAAGCCCATCAGTGATATTTACAGCATTAGTTGCTGATACAAATACCAAGCTCCAAAACAAAGGAGCAAAAAAAACCATATCTAAGAGCGGATTTTTATAAAATGGTATATAAAAGTTTGTGTTTAATCCATATATGTAAAGGGCTATGCTTATTGAAAGTGCAATGAGTAATAAAAGTCCAAATTTTGTTCTTGCATTTAAGCCGACATTGTTTTTTGCTAATATTTTTGTCATATCATCTCGGATGCCTACAGCAGAAAAAAGGATAAGACAGGCAAGCCCTAAAAGGAGATAGATATTATCGAGCTTTGCAGCAATAAGATTGGCTATGAGTGTTGAAACAACAATGACAATCCCGCCCATGGTTGGCGTCCCTACCTTATTTTGGTGATTTTTTGGTGTATATGATGATATAGGTTGTTTTGCTTTTTTATAATTTGCCCATTGGATAAAAGGAGGCATTAAAAAAAGTGCGCTAAAAAGGGCAATAAAAAAACCTACCCCTGCACGAAAAGTAATATATGAGAATAAATTAATATTAAAAATTTCCCATAAGTAATAGAGCATGAAACTTTGCCTTATGTGCGTAAAAATTTAACTAAATTAAGGTACAATTATATCAGATAAACTCTTTTAAAAAATTAAGGATATAATTCAAAAGGCAGAAAATGAACAAAAAAATCAAACAAAAAACGATATTGATTATTACTGATGGCATTGGTTATAAGGCAGATAATCAATATAACGCATTTTTTCATGCACAAAAGACAACATATAAATGGCTTTTTGATAATATACCTTATGGCATGGTTGCTACACATGGGGAATCTGTAGGTTTGCCTCATGGGCAAATGGGCAATAGCGAAGTTGGACATATGACTTTAGGCAGCGGAAGAATACTCTATCATGATCTTGTAAGAATCAATAAATCTATAAGCAATAAAGAGCTTGAAAAGCATAGCATTATTCAAGACTTTGCCCACAAGTGCAATATTATCCACCTTATTGGTTTGCTAAGCGATGGTGGGGTACATTCTCATATAGAGCATATTTGGGAGCTCATACGAATATTTAGTGCATTAAATGTGCCTGTGTACATACATATTATTACTGATGGTAGAGATGTTTTGCCTAAAAGTGCTGTGCATTTTGTGCAAAAAACACAAGATATGCTCTATGCACTTGATAATGGCAGCATGATTGCTAGTATAAGCGGAAGATTTTATGCCATGGATAGAGATTCACGATGGGAGCGAGTGTTAAAAGCCTATCAAAGTATCGCATTAGCTCATAATAAGCAGCATATAAGCCCCATTGAATATATCAATCAGCAATATGAAAATGATATTAGCGATGAGTTTATACAGCCCGCTGCTTTTGGAATATATGAAGGTTTCAAAGAAAGCGATGGAATTATTTTTGCAAATTTTAGAAGCGATAGAGCAAGAGAAATTGTTTCATTGCTTGGCGATTCGTCATTTAATCTATGTGAAAGAGGTACATTTATTTCTATTCCCTTAGCCACTATGACATGTTATGATGAAAAGTTTTCTTATCCTGTTTTATTTGAAAAGCAAAATATTCATAATACTATTGCAGAAATTTGCTCTCAACATTCCTTAAGGCAGCTACACACAGCTGAAACAGAAAAATATGCCCATGTAACCTTTTTTTTTAATGGTGGTATTGAAAAGGAATATCCCCAAGAAACACGCATTCTCATTCCTAGCCCAGATGTAAAAACTTATAATCTCAAACCAGAAATGAGTGCAAAAGAAGTAGGCAATGTTGTTTTAAATGGCATGGAAGAAGGCATAGAGTTTATTGTTGTTAATTTTGCAAATGGGGATATGGTAGGACATACGGGAGATTTTCATGCAGCAATTAAAGCTGTTGAAGCTGTTGATAGAGAAATTGGCAGAATATTTAAGCGAGCCCAAGAAATGGATTATGCAGTTGTGCTTACAAGTGATCATGGCAATTGTGAAGAAATGGCAGATTCTATGGGCAACCCATTAACAAACCATACTGTTGGAGATGTATGGTGCTTTGTAATGGCACATGGCGTAAAACATGTTGGCAATGGCAACCTTGCTCAAGTGGCAGCTACTGTGCTTGAAGTTATGGGGATTCCTGTTCCGCAAGAGATGGAAAAAAGCCTTATTGCTTAATGGCGACCCCTAGAAGATTTGAACTTCTGTTTCCACAGAGAAAGTGTGGTATCCTTGACCGCTAGATGAAGGGGTCTAAAAAGCTCGTATTCTATCATAAAAGATGTTTATAATAAATGTTTTTTGTTATTTCAATGCAAATAAATGTATTATACATCACTTAATGATATTCAAACTTTTGTATTCTCACCTCTTTTAAAGGAAGCTCTGGATACCAATTAATATTCTCATTATTTTTTTGGAGATAATGAGCAACATCTGATAGCAGAGAATCATCATAAATGCTTATGAGCTGCATTATAACCCCATGTGCCTCCTTAATATCACCTTCAAAAATAAGCTTAAGGATAAGCTTTAAAGCATAAGCAATGCGTATATGATGAGGGTCTTCTAAATGCTCATTTAGGATAAAAAAATGATAATTAGCATGGCGATGCTTCCAAGTGTTTCCATATATTTCTTTAAGATAAGTATTCGTATTATCAGGTATATAGAATTGCCTTTGTGCATATTGAAAAGCATGGGCTCTAAAGTTACTTAATTGAAAATACGAGCTGTATTTGCCCATAATATTTTCCATAAGCAAGTAATTATTATGAGCTCTATGGAAATAAATATTCAAGCATACACCATGAGGAGGAATAAAAAAAGTGAGTTTGTTTTTTGCTGTGTTAATGCTTGCCTCTGCATATTCATACATATAAAAATGAGATTTCAAATTTGAAACAAGTTGTTTTCTGTCTATATCATAAGGCAACATTAAATCAATATGTGAGCCACTCAATGTATCATCACGCCATATTTCACGCAAGGTATCAGCAGCTAATATACATGGCAAGGATAGACTCGTAAAAATATCATGAGTTTTATATAAAAAACTATTAATATCTATGGCAGGATTTGTTTTTAGATGGGGGCAACTTTCATTCAATAAACATTTTAAAGCCAATAGAGCAAAATGTATAGTTTGTTTAATATCGCCTAAATTGCTTGCCCCAATTGCTGCAGCATAATAAGATTCCATTGTCTTATTATGTAAGACTTTATTTATATAATGCTTAATTTTATCTTTTTTGCTCGGTATGTTGCTTAAATATTTCAAAAAGCAACTGAGGGCATAATCATTATTTGGATGTATATCAAGAAGTTTTTGAATATACTTTCTTGCTTCATCAAACATATAAATATGTAAAAGCACATTAATATGAAAACTTAAGACAGACACATCTTTTGGGTATTGCTGCAATGCTAATTGTGAAGCCTGTAAGGCTTGCACATAGTTTTCACTCTCTAACAAGGATATGCCCATATCTAATAATTCAGAAAGGTCGTTTGTATATTGATTAGAATCAACAAAACTATAAGAGGTGTTTTCTGGTGTGCTCATCAGTAATCCTTTAAGGTATATACTTAAAAGGATTATACCAGACAAAATACACAAACGATGAATTATTACATAAAATTACAGATGTAAAACTATAGGGGATTCTTATAGAATTGCTATTAAAATATAGGCGAACTGCCTTAAGAGCTCTAAGATGGTAGGCACATTCCCTTTGTTTGCAACATAAAAACTTCCAAAATGTTGGTAAAATATAATAACAGAACAATTATGACAAAAATGCTCCCAATCAATGCTCTGTATTTGATAATTAAAAGTCTGAAAGGTTGGGGCAACCACCCCCGTAGAACGATACCTTTTAAAGAAAAAATATTCCGCATCGCCACAAAAGAGCTTTTGCATAAACTTTTCGCCCATTCCTCTGCCATCATCTGCCCTTAACAACCCTCCATCAAGCGAAACAACAGCTGCCTTCTCATACACATAATCATCGCTCCATACATAACAACCACCATTTTTTCTAAACAAATCAGTATGATAAAAAAGGGCTCTCTGCATGGCTTGCTAAATTGTGGGGCAAAAAACCGATATTATGCTGCATGCTTTTTGTGTTTCCATTTCCATGGTTTGATATATAGGAATGCTTAAAGCATACTTATCAAGCATTTCATACACCTTAAGTGCATGATTTCTTGTAAAATTTTCTGTTACATTAAAATCGCCAAAGGCATGATTTGTATCAATATAACCACATTTTATATATGCCCTAAGCCTTTGTGCTTCCTTAGTTTCTTTTGCATGCACAGATAAAGAATCAAAAAAAGATGCATGCAAAGGTGTGCGAGAATAAAAAATACACTTGTGGCAAATTCCATACCCAAACCATAGCCCAATGCCGTTTTTCAGTAGTATTTAAAACATAAGCAACCAATCTAAAAATTCAGCACTTGCATATTCTGCATCATTACTTAGGGCTACAATGCCTTTATAAGGATAGGGGATTTCTCTTATATTATCATATCGCAAAGGCATACAAAACATTATAAAAGCCTATCTCTAATAGAATGCAAAAGAGAGCAAGGGGCATAACCTCCCCATGCACCTCAATTTCTTTAATCTTGAGTTTGCCACTCCCACAAATCACAATAACCCCCTCTTGATCCCAGCACATTCATCATCACTATAGAGCTCTGCATCCCAAATAATAACTTTTGTTTGTCCATAAAAACAAAAAGCCCCTGCATAAGGGCGGTTGCTTGCATTAATAAGCCGCAAAATGCTCTCATTGCTCGCTTTCCAGTCAATTCTTCCATCTTCTGGCTTCCTTGGGTAGCAACGAAGGGCATCTTTTGGGTTTTGCGATTGTTTTTGCAATATATAATGCTCATCTTGCTCCAAGAGCTTCAAAGATTCTAAAAACATAAAAGGAATACGATCTTCTACCCACTCTAAACATTCTGTAACTTTTGTATTTATATCAATCTCCTTATATTCTCGCACAATAATATCGCCACTATCTAAGCTACCGCCCTCCATCTTATGCACACAAAGCCCTATCTTGCACTCGCCATTGATAATAGCCCATGCTTGCACAGCATTGCCCCTATATCGTGGCAAATCGCCACTATGCACATTCAATACCCCATGTTTAAATAGATGAATAATATCCCAACCTACAATAGAGGTATGATTCATACTCAATGCAATGTCAATATACCCAAGCTTTTTAATGAACTCAACATTTTCTTGCGTACTGATTTTTGGGGCATATAAAAAAGGAATACCTAATTCTTTTGCTTTTAGCTCAAAATCTTTTGCACTCCTTTTATATTCCTTTGCTTCTTTAGAAGTGCTTATAAGGGCAATTTCATGCCCATGGCTCAACAAGGTTTCAATCAAATTATACATAATTTCTGTTCGTCCTATTAATGCTACTCTCATGCACACCTCAAACAGTGTGCATAATTTTTACTTAGGATTGCCCCCCGCCGAAGGGCTCAAATGCAGATTCAGCATTTGCTCTGCCATAATTCAACGCACTGTAATGCTCAAATAATTTTTTCATCTCTCCTCCTTTGTAAAGTTCCTGCCATGTTTTTAAAGTTTCATCTGCTATATATTCATAAGTATGAAACGATGCAAAATGCTTAAAGAAATAACCAATATCAGCATATCTATCAAATGCGGCTGCATGGATTATATTATTGATTACATTAAATTCCTCTGTTGATAATGACAATGTACTTCCATCAATTTTTTGCTTTAAGCTCCCTTTTGAAAGATATTCAATAGTGCTTAAATTTGTACCATTAGCCAAAAGCTCATTATGGAGCTCATTTTTTTGCAAAAAATTACTATCAGTGGCTAGGCTTTGCTCAAAAGCAATGCCAAGATATGATGCTATTTTTTTCATACATTCTAAAGAAGTCGCAGAATTTTTAAGCAAGGAATACAAAACACAAAAACAATGCTCATTTTCATAGCTCGCTGCCCACCAAGAAAAATAAGCCCTTAAGAGCTCTTTTTGAATCATTTCTTTTGAAAGCAAAAAATCCTTTGGGTTTTTTCTCCCATACACATACATAACAAGCATATTCTTTTTACTTGCGATCATCTCTATAGGGTTTCTAATGGTAGTGAGAATCTTGCATTCATAATTCAAGAATGCCTTACTTCCAAGCATATAAGAATGATCATCATGCAAGCAATAATAAGCAGCTTGTAGAATATCAATCCCTAAAATATGATGAATAGTCCTTATGGCACTATCAAGGGCATTATCACCTATTATTAAATCATCTTTGGTTATATGCTTAAAATTTGCTAAAGTATCTGTGCGTATATTGGGCCATGCACCATCAGAAACAACAATGGTTGTTTTATGTATCAGCATATCTAAAAAGGCATCTTTATCCCCCCATTCTAACAAAGGAAAACCAAAGGGCTGCTCACAAACAAATTGTATGCGATAAGGAGCAAAATAAATCGCTGAATGCCCATAAAGAAGCTGATAGAGCAATGATGTACCTGTTCTTGACATAGAATTTATAAATAAATATTTCATAATGAAACTATCTCATTAAATACATTGCATGCACCCAAATCGCTATCTCCTCTCATTTGAGCAAGCTTTTCAGCATTCTTTGCATATATCTTTGCGTTTTCATACCTCTTTAATGATTCTGTATTAAGAAAAATATGTATAGGGTGAAAACCAAACATAAAATACTCCTGCTCCTTTAGGGCATTGCTTATATTAATCTTATTTGCATACATACATGCAACATCATCAGCATAATGATAAGGGCATCGAATAAGCCCATCCCAATTAACAAAAGGCTTCAATACTGCCCCCCCCGCCATTAAGGGGATGCACAAATTACTTTCATGGGTTATGCCCAATGCTCTTGCTTCCATGAGAATACGGCTTGAAATACCAAGGCAATGGCTTCTCATGATCTTTGCATCTGGTACAATATCTAAAAAATGCAAAAGCACTTCTTTATAATTCTTCCCATAGCAAAAATCACCTTCAAGCAAAGGGTTGAAATTAGGGTGAATACCTAAATCAAATAATGGGTTATCTTTGATTCGTTGTAATAATAAAGTTTTATGCGTAGCAAACCATGTAGCCTTTAGCCCTGTTTGTTCAACCATGTTTATACAATATTCTAAAACTTCATCACTTGCCCAATCAATATCAAAAGTAAGGAATATTTTATTAAAAGAATGTGCTTGTTTTATATCAATCTCGCTTATTTTTCCAAAAACCATTTTTTACCTAAAATAATAATATCAAAGCAATATCGGCAGATTTTACAAGAGCTAAATTCCTTATTGCTTTTCAGAGTTTTTTTACAATCAAGCATTTAAAAGGTTATCTTTGTTATAATTTTTTTAAAAGGAAATAACATGCTAGATAGAATCAGAATACAAAATTTTAGGGTATTAAAAAATTTAGAAATTAATGGATTTAGAAATATAAATATCTTCATTGGAGAGCCAAATACAGGCAAGACTTCTATTTTAGAAGCACTTTATATATATTTTGGCGATCTTAAAAAAGATAATTCTATACTTGAGATTCTAGAATCTAGAAGAATGATTATTGATGATGACTGCTTTAAAAGTCTTTTTTATGATTATATGGCAGGAAAAGAAAATAAAATAGTTTTCAATGGTAAATATAATGGAGATGATGAATATACTTCTCTTGATATATATAATGATAATACCCTATCAACAAATTTTGATCTTACTCACGATAATATCATTAGCAAAGGGATTGATACTTTAAAGTGTGAATACAAAAAAGGTAAAAACATAACAGATGAAATTCATATTTCTAAAAGCTTTTTTAATCCCCAACAAATTCAATTTCAAACTCAAATAACAAAAAACACAACACCAAGGGCTAATGTAGCAAGTTTTATTTGCAATGGTAACTTTGAACATGTAAGAGAACATTTAAAAAATATTCTCGAAGATAGAAATAAGAAAAATGATTTTATACAAAGATATAAAAAGTTTTCTGAAGATATAGAGGAAATATCTTTTTTAGGTGAAAAGATTGCAGTGCAAATACAAGGATTAAACAAAAGTATTAATTTTAAGCTTATGGGGCAGGGCTTCCAAAGATATGTTTATATCCAAAGTGCCATTTGTGATAATAAAAAATACATAATGATTGATGAAATAGAAAATGGTTTGCATTTTGAAAGTATTGATATGTTAGTGAATACAATGCTTGAAGCACATGATATTCAATTTTTCATCACAACACATAATAAGGAGTTGCTACAAAAAATAGCTAAAATTTTCACAAAAAAGCAAGTTGATGATAGATTGGCTGTTTTTAAGGTTTATAAGAATCAAGAACGCAATATTGAAATTGGCAGATATTCTCAAGAAGATTTTATTTTCCATATAGAGAAAAAAAATGAAATAAGGGATTAAAATGGCAAAAGATTGCTTAATCTTTGTAGAGGGAAATACAGATAAAGACTTTATAGAGTGTTATTTGAATTTTTTGGGAATTAACAATAGATATAAAGTGATTGATTCTGAAGGAAAGGATAAGTTAAAAACAAGTAAGCTTGATATGGCAATTCCAAAATCAATCAAAATAATATTTGATGCTGATAATAATCTAAAAGATTCTAAAGAAAATATTGAAAAGCAATTAGAAGACATTGAAAAAGAGACTAAAAAAGAAATAAAATCAAAATGTGAAATTTTTCTTTTTCCAAATAATCAAGATAAAGGCAACTTAGAAACATTGATAGAAAATATCGCTAAAGAGCAATGTATTTTAAAATGTTTTGATAATTATCAAGAGTGTATAAGCAAATTGAATAATATTAACATAAAATTGCCAC
>JARHYY010000058.1 GCA_029258405.1 Helicobacteraceae bacterium
AGTAGAGTTCATTACATAATCAACACTAAATACTTTTACATTTAATGATGTAGTGATGAGTATAATAACTTGATATGCTTAGTTAAATCTATACATAAGTTAATATATGCAACAAAACAAATACTATATTCATGATAAATCTAGAGTAAAGCAATTTAAAAGCTTAATTTATTAAGAGATAAGTATTTATCTTATTAGATAAATGAATATTACATATAACAAGCTATATGTGAAATGCTTATATGGTTTGGAGGAAGTTGGGGCAGTGTTAGGGGGGATGGTAAAAAAATGAATTAATAATATGTTCTTGATCTTATCATAGATAGGAGTACCATATAATAATTTAAGAGAAAAAGAGGATATAAATCTCTATAAAAAGATTCTCTATTTATCTCAATGTGTGAAATGAATGTTCAACGCGATAACGCAGGAAAACTTGGAAACAATATCCAAAAAGTAGTTGTTTGCTACTTTATGTGTGGAAACATATTTACAAGACAATAAGCCATACTGTGACTTAAAATCTTGAACCCTTGCATAATCATTAATAATGCTATTGAAATTTCTAAGGGCTAAACACTTTTTTGATAAATTTCAAATACTAAATTATAAATTAACCTTTTCGTTTTTCGGTAATTTCTTTGGCGATATTTCCCGGAACTTCTCCATAATGACTCATTTCCATGACATAAGTGCCTCTTCCTTGTGTTGCTGAACGCAAGTCAGTAGAATACCCAAACATTTCTGCTAAAGGAACAAAAGCATTTATAATTTTAAGTCCAGATCTATCATCCATAGAATTAATTTGTCCTCTTCTGCGATTAATATCTCCTATAACATCGCCCATATAATCTTCAGGAACTTCTACTTCTACCTTCATGATAGGTTCAAGTAAAATTGGATTCGCTTCTCTTGCTGCATCTTTAAAAGCCATTGAGCCTGCAATTTTAAATGCCATTTCACTAGAATCAACATCATGATAGCTTCCATCATATAATGTTACCTTACAATCTACAACAGGATAACCTGCTAAAACACCATTTTGCATTGCCTCTTTAATGCCCTTATCAACAGCTGGTATATATTCCTTAGGAATTACGCCACCACTAATCTCATTCACAAAAGCATATCCAGCACCAGCTTCTTGTGGTTCTAATTTAATGAACACATGCCCATATTGTCCTCTACCACCTGATTGCTTGGCATATTTACATTCTTTATTTACAGTGCCCCTAATAGTTTCTCTGAATGCTACTTGTGGTTGCCCTACTTCTGCCTCTACCTTGAATTCTCTTTTCATTCTATCAACAATAATTTCTAAATGGAGTTCTCCCATTCCAGAAATAATTGTCTGACCACTTTCCTCATCGGTTTCTACTTTAAAACTTGGATCCTCTTCAGCCAATTTAGAAAGAGCAATACTCATCTTTTCTTGGTCTGCTTTTGTTTTTGGTTCCACAGCAATAGAAATAACAGGCTCTGGAAATTCCATTCTTTCTAATATAACAGGATTTTTTTCAGAACAAAGCGTATCTCCTGTAAGGGTATCTTTGAGCCCAACAAAAGCACAAATTTCCCCTGCATAAATTTCTTTAATATCTTCACGGCGATTAGCATGCATTTTCAAAAGCCTGCCTACGCGTTCTTTTTTGCCTTTTGTTGAGTTATAGACATAGCTTCCACTCTCTAAAAAACCTCTATATACACGCACAAAGGTAAGCTGCCCCACAAAAGGATCTGTCATGATTTTAAAAGCCAAGCCTGCAAATTCACCTTCATCAGAAGATTGTACGCTTATCTCTTTATTCTCATCTTTAGCATCTACGCCTTTAATATTGGCTACTTCTGTTGGTGCAGGCAAATAATCTACAACCGCATCAAGTAAGGTTTGTACACCTTTATTCTTAAAAGACGAACCACAGAGCATAGGAATAATAGACATGCTATGGCAACCCATCTTAATGCCTTGCTTAATTTCAGATTCGCTTAATTCCTCTCCAGCAAGATATTTTTCTGTAAGTGCTTCATCTTGTTCAGCAGCAGCTTCAAGCATTTTTTCTCGATATTCTTCAGCTTTTTGTAAAAATTCTTGGGGGATATCTTCAATATCATATTTTGCTCCCATGGTTTCATCATTCCATACAATGGCTTTCATTCTAATAAGGTCAATTACTCCCTTAAAACTATCTTCAGCACCTATAGGAATAACAATAGGCACAGGGTTAGCCTTAAGTCTATCTCTAATCTGTGATTCTACGCTATAAAAATTCGCCCCTATTCTATCCATCTTATTTACAAAAACCATTCGTGGAACGCCATATTTGTTTGCTTGCCTCCAGACTGTCTCACTTTGTGGTTGCACACCACCAACAGAACAGAAAACCGCAACTGCCCCATCTAAAACGCGCATGGAGCGTTCAACTTCAATAGTGAAATCCACATGCCCCGGAGTATCTATAATATTTATCTGATGTTCATTCCAGAAACAAGTAGTGGCAGCAGAAGTAATGGTAATTCCTCTTTCTTTTTCTTGTTCCATCCAATCCATTGTTGCTGCACCATCATGCACTTCACCAATTTTATGACTTACTCCTGTATAAAATAAAATCCGTTCTGTTGTTGTAGTTTTACCTGCATCAATATGTGCAGCAATACCAATATTCCTAATTTTATGCAAAGGCATTTTTCTTGACATTATTTTATTTCCTTAAGCAATAAATTCAATTACCAACGATAATGTGCAAATGCTTTATTAGCTTCTGCCATTTTATGGACATCTTCTTTTTTCTTAAAAGCGGCTCCACGGTCATTCACCGCGTCAATAAGCTCATTAGCCAACCGTTCAACCATTGTTCTTTCATTGCGTTTTCTCGCAGCTTCTAATATCCATCGGATAGAAAGAGATTGCTGCCTTATGCTACGCACTTCCACGGGTACTTGATAGGTTGCACCGCCTACCCTTCTGCTGCGAACTTCAACAAGAGGGCGAACTTTTTCAAGAGCTTTTTCAAAAACTTCAATACCCTTTTCTTGTGTTTTCTCTTCTATTTTATTAAATGCTCCATAAATAATCTTTTCCGCAATACTTCTCTTGCCATCAAACATCATTTTATTGATAAATTTACTCACTACCTTATTACCATAGATAGGATCACCTAAGGTTTCCCTTATTGGGGCTCTTCGTCTTCTCATTCTTATTCCTTGCTATTTATTTGGCTATTTATTTGCTTTTGCTTTTTTAGCACCATATTTACTTCGAGAAACTGTCCTTTTAGCAACGCCCGCTGTGTCTAATGCACCTCTGATAATATGATACTTTACACCGGGCAAATCTTTTACCCTACCACCTCGTATAAGAACAATGGAATGTTCTTGCAAGTTATGCCCTTCTCCGGGTATATAGCTAATCACTTCAAAACCGCTAGTAAGTCGCACCTTTGCCACTTTTCTTAAAGCTGAATTTGGTTTTTTAGGGGTAGTGGTATAAACCCTTGTGCATACGCCTCTTCTTTGAGGGCATTCAACTAAGGCTGGCGATTTAGATTTTTTAATCGCTTGTTTTCTCTCTTTGCGAATCAACTGATTTATAGTTGGCACTTTTCTGTCCTTCTTTATAATATTTATTAATTTAAAACAAAATATATCTAATATTCTACCATTTTTTAACTTTTCTCATACTTAATAATCTTACTTTAAAGATTATTATATATTTAATTCTTTTTAATGCGCATTTTTTTATTTCTATGTATTCCTGTTCCAACAGGGATCATATGCCCTAACACCACATTTTCTTTTAGATCTTCTAAGTAATCTATTTTGCCTGTAATACTTGCCTCTGTTAAAACCTTTGTTGTTTCTTGAAAGGAGGCTGCAGAGATAATTGAATCACTACTTAGAGCTGTACGCGTAATCCCAAGCAATACAGGTTCTGCAATAGCTGGTTCTCCACCCATACGCAAAATTTTTTCATTTTCTTCCCTAAAATGTCTCTTGCTCACTAAATCACCCTCAATAAACTTTGTGTTACCACTATCAATGATTCTTACCTGTCGTAACATTTGAGAAACGATAATTTCAATATGCTTATCAGCAATATTTACGCCCTGCCGCCTATAAACTTGCTGTACTTCACTAACAATATATTTATGTAACTCTTTTTCTCCAGAAATTCTCAAAATATCATGACTAGATACCAAACCATCAGTAATTGCTTCACCAGAATGCACAAATTCGCCCTCATGAACTAGGATTCGCTTCCCTTTATCAACAATATATTCAGCTATCCTTCCATCTTCTGCTGTAATAAAAATCTTCTCTTTGCCTCTTATGAGTTTCCCAAAACTCACTGTACCATCAATTTCTGCTAAAATAGCTTGATCTTTTGGTTGTTTTCGTGTTTCAAAAAGCTCGATAACACGAGGGAGACCGCCTGTAATATCTTTAGATTTAACAACAGCTTTAGGAGTTTTTGCTAGCACATCAGCAACCCCAACTTCTTTATCATCTTGAACATGGATAGCTGTTTGAGGACCAAGTGCATAGCGCACTATCTCACCTTTAGGTGAAGTAACCACTATGGCTGGCTTCATGCCAACAGGTATATAATCATTAACTACATATCTACTTTCCCCTGTAAGTTCATCGGTTTGTTCTGTTACTGTAGTTACATTAATATCTTCAAAAGTAACGCGACCATCTGTTTCTGTAATAATTGGATTAGAATAGGGATCCCATTCAGCAATAATTTTTTGCTCTCTATTTTTTGGTGAAGCAATAATGGTATCTTCTGTAACGCTGCTATTATCATCAACTTCAATAATTGAATCTCTTGCAATATAATGCCTTATAGCCTCTCTGTTGTTTTGATCAGCGATCACAGCAAACAAACCTTTTTCTAATACTTCTTCGCCTTTTTTTAATTCACGAAAAGGTTCTAAATTATCACCCTTAAGGAGATAATATTTAATAACACCTTTTTGCTTTGCATAAATGATTTGCGGAACAGGTGCATTATCCTCAACTTTTAGCTCGCTTGCATAGGGAATGCGATGAGGAATATTCCACCCATCTTTAATAACATCAACAATACTTCCATCAGCATGCACTTTTGTATTACTTGCATAAGGGATATATAATTTGCCTTCAATTCTTCCTGTTACACCAGCAAGGTCATTTGGTTTTGCGATATCATTTTTTCTTAAGGTGTAAGAAACCTTTTCTGCTCCTTGTATGCTAATAATAACCTCATCATGCACAGTTTCAACACTCAATATCCCATCAAATGGAGCTTTAATTTTTGGCTCTAAGAGCAAAATAGCGGCATTACGGCGATTAGCAACAACCATTTTGCCTTCCTTATTGCTGTATGTTTTAATATTATAATAACGAATAAAACCTTCTTTTTCAGCAATCACTTCTTTTTCTTCTGTACTTCTGCTTGCTGTTCCGCCCACATGAAATGTTCGCAATGTAAGCTGTGTGCCCGGCTCCCCAATAGATTGAGCCGCAATTACCCCTACTGCCTCACCTGGATTTGTAGGGCGTCCTTCCCCAAGGTTCAAGCCATAGCATTTTGCACAAACACCTTTTTCTGCCTTGCAAGTTACAGGAGTGCGGATGGTAACAGATTTCACATTTGCTTCCTTGACAAGCTTTGCTGTTTCCTCATCAATTAATGTACCCTCACTAATAAGCACTTCACCACTTATAGGATCAATTACATCTTCAGCAACCACTCGCCCAAAAATGCGCTCTTCAAGAGGCTCTATCAACTCGCGACCAATAGCAATATCTGTAATTTCAACACCTTCATGTGTCCCACAGTCTTCAACAACTACTTTAACATTTTGACTTACATCAATAAGCTTTCTTGTAAGATAGCCAGCATTTGCTGTTTTTAAGGCAGTATCAGCAAGCCCTTTCCTTGCACCATGTGTTGAAATAAAATATTCTAAAACATTCAAGCCCTCTTTAAAATTAGAAATAATAGGGGTTTCAATAATAGTCCCATCTGGTTTAGTCATAAGCCCACGCATCGCTGAAAGCTGTCTAATTTGTGCAGCACTCCCCCTAGCTCCAGAATCAGCCATCATGTATATAGAATTAAACCCACCTTTGTCTTCTTCTACAAGTTTCATCATTTCAGAACCTAATTTATTGCTAGCATTTGTCCAAGTATCAATAATGCGATTATATCGCTCTTGATTAGTGGTTAGCCCTTGTATAAATTCAGTTTGAATCTTTTTAATCTCTTTTTTTGCATTGCCAATTGTTATTTCTTTGCTTTCTGGGACTAAAATATCACCCGCTGAAATAGATATCCCAGCCATTGTTGCATATCTAAAGCCTAAATCTTTAAGATGATCAAGAAAAGTAGCGGCTATGCCTAACCCGCCCTCTTTATACACATGATCAATGAGATTGGCTATATCTTTTTTCTTCAAGACTCTATTCCATAAATATGCTGGCACAAAACTTGGCAAAATAGAATGTATAATTAATCGCCCTACAGTTGTTTCAATAACACGATTTTCAACAACAGTTCTTGCACGGCTATTAATATCCACAGCCTTAAATTCAAGAGCCATCATAACTTCTTTAATATTATTAAAAAGCTTATTTTCACCCTTAGAATTTTTTCGTTCAAGAGAAAGGTAATAAAGCCCCAAAACCATATCTTGGCTAGGGACTGTAACGGCTTTTCCGCTAGCAGGAAGAAGAATATTCATCGAACTAAGCATTAAGAGCTTACATTCTGTAATTGCCTCCTGACTTAATGGTATATGTACCGCCATTTGATCACCATCAAAATCAGCATTAAATGCAGAGCAAACTAAAGGATGCAATTGAATAGCTTTTCCATCAATAAGCTTGGGGTGAAAAGCTTGTATAGATTGCTTGTGCAATGTAGGTGCTCTATTGAGTAATATGGGGTAGCCATCAACAATTTCCTGCAAGCAGCTCCATACTTCATTGCTTCTTTGCTCAATAAGTTTTTTAGCTTGCTTAAGTGTAGTGGCATATCCCTTTTCTTCAAGCTTCGCAAGAATATGAGGCTTGAATAATTCTAAAGCCATATTTTTAGGCAGCCCACATTGATCCATTCTTAAATTTGGACCAACAACAATAACACTTCTTCCTGAAAAATCCACTCGTTTTCCAAGTAAATTTTGCCTAAATCTTCCCTGCTTGCCCTTAATGATTTCAGATAAAGACTTTAATGGTCTTTTATTTGCCCCTTTAACAGCGTTAGCGTTTCTCCCATTGTCAAAAAGTGCATCTACAGATTCTTGAAGCATTCTTTTTTCATTGCGAACAATAATATCTGGTGCATCAAGCTCAATAAGTCTTTTTAACCTCTGGTTTCTATTAATAACACGGCGGTAGAGATCATTTACATCACTCACGGCAAATTTTCCACCATCAAGTGCTACTAAAGGACGTAATTCGGGCGGGAGAACGGGCAAGGCAGTTAATATCATCCATTCAGGTTTATTGCCAGAATTTACAAAACTTTCCACTACTTTCAATCGCTTTACAAGTGCTTTTTTCTTGGCTTCAGAAGTAACCGCTTTGATTTCTGCACGCAAATTATGCAACAAATCTATAAGATCAAGCTGCGAGAGCAGCTCTTTTATAGCTTCTCCACCCATTTGTGCCACAAAGCCTGTTTCCTCAAAGCGACGATTAATGCTTTGAAATTGCTCTTCATTTAAAACATCATATCGAGCAATAGGTTTTGTGCTTTCATTATCATAATAGGCTTCACCGGGACTAAGTACAACATAGGCTTCATAATAAAGCACTCTTTCTAAATCTTTCATCTTAATACCAAGTAATGTACCAATCCTACTAGGCAAGGAATTAACATACCAAATATGTGCCACAGGGGTAACTAACTCAATATGCCCCATACGACTACGGCGAATTTTGGAGCTTGTAACTTCAACACCACATTTTTCACAAATAACTCCGCGATAACGCATTTTTTTATATTTACCACAAAGGCATTCATAATCACGAACAGGTCCAAATATCTTTGCACAAAATAAACCATCTCGCTCTGGTTTTAATGTGCGATAGTTAATAGTCTCTGGCTTTTTTACTTCACCATTGCTCCAATCACGAATAACTTCGGGGCTTGCTAGCTTAAGTTGAAAAGCATTAAAATCAGCCGGTCTCTTTTCCTCATTTAATGATAATAACTGTAAATCACCATCTTTTTGTTCATAAACAGCAACATCTAATGCTAAAGATTGAAGCTCTTTAGTAAGTACATAAAATGTTTCTGGTATCTCTGATTCTTTAACAGGCTCACCTTTAGTAATGGCTTTGTAGGCTTTTACTCGTCCTTCTGTGTCATCTGATTTGACTGTAAGCATTTCTCTTAAAGTGTGAGCTGCACCATAAGCTTCTAATGCCCAAACCTCCATTTCTCCAAACCTCTGCCCACCAAAGAGTGCTTTTCCACCAACTGGTTGTTGTGTAACAAGGCTATATGGTCCAGTGCTCCTAGCATGCACTTTTTCATCAACAAGATGATGCAATTTAAGCATATACATATAACCAACATTTACTCTTTCTTGCATCTTTTCGCCTGTTCGCCCATCATATAATTCTGTTTTGCCATCAGAATCTATTTTTGCCATCTCAAAAAGTTTTTCAAAATCTTTATGATTTACACCTTCAAACACTGGCGTAGCAAATTTCACGCCTTTTCTCCAATCTCTAGCATATTCAAGTAGATCTTCATCACTTAAAGAATTAATAAAATCAGGAACATTTTCCATTTGAGAGGTTTGAGCAATTTCAATCATTTTTTCTTTAAGCATTTTTAGCCATTCATCTTTTTTCTCAATAAAAATATCATCGATTTGTTTGCCTAATCTTTTGCCTACCAACCCCAAATGTACCTCTAATATTTGCCCGATATTCATACGACTAGGCACCCCAAGAGGATTAAGTACAATTTCTATTGATTCGCCATCTTTTGTATAGGGCATATCCATTTCAGGAACAATATTAGATACAATCCCTTTGTTCCCATGTCGTCCAGCCATCTTATCGCCCACTTTTAGCTTTCTTTTTGTGGCAACATATATCTTTATAAGTTTTACAACGCCACTGGGCAGAATATCATCTTTTTCTAAGATAGAAAGTTTTTCTTCGTGCTCCTCGCTAAGATATTTTTTTTGCTCTAAAAAGTTATTTTTAATCTGTTCATAAATTTCTTGAAATTCCTTAGAATACGCTTTAGCAAGATTAATCATGGCAAAGCGATTCACGGTAAGTAAATCTTCTTTAGGAATAATATCCCCTTTTTTGAATGACTTTCCATTAACTTCTATATCAGCTCTTAAAGTCTCTTTTGAAAGTATAAAGGTAAGGCGAAGCAATTCTTCTCTCTCAAGCATCATAAGTTTATCATGATGCTCAAAATCCAAGCGTGCTTTTTCTTCTTCATAGGCAGCCAATGCTCTTTGATCTTTATCGTAACCTTTCTTTGTAAATATTTTCACATTTACTACAGTGCCCTCTAAACTCGGTGGACAGTAAAGAGATTTATTAACTACATGCCCGGCCTTTTCGCCAAAAATAGCACGAAGCAATCGCTCTTCTGGTGTTGGTTTTACTTCTCCTTTTGGAGAAACTTTGCCTACAAGTATCATTCCCGATTTCACATAAGTACCCACTTTGACAATACCGCTATCATCAAGGCAGGCTAATTCTTCTTCTCGCACATTAGGAATATCTTTTGTAATTTCTTCAATACCATGTTTAAGCTCTCGTGCTTCAATCTCTTTTTCATAAATATGAACTGATGTAAAGACATCTTGACGAATGAGTTTTTCACTAACAACAATAGCATCTTCAAAGTTATAACCATTCCAAGGCATAAACGCAACTCGAATATTTTTCCCTAATGCTAATTCCCCCTTGTTCATATTAGGTCCATCGGCGATAACTTGTTGGGCATCTATCTTATCGCCTACTTTTACAATGGGTAGCTGTGAAAAACAAGTATTTTGATTTGTGCGCAAATTCTTTTGCAAAGAATAATGATCGATATAAGCTCCGCTATCATCTTCACCTAGAATATAAATATTTTTTCCATCAACCTTTTCAACCACGCCTCCTCTTGTTGCTTTAATGGCCTCCCAAGAATCTCGAGCAATAATTTGCTCCATTCCCGTACCTACAACAGGTGCATCAGGAGTAAGGATGGGGACAGCTTGTCTTTGCATATTAGAGCCCATTAATGCCCTATTCGCATCATCATGCTCAAGAAATGGAATTAAAGAAGCAGCCACTCCGACAACCATGCCCGGGCTAAGATCAATTAAATGCACTTCTGATTTATCCCTTAATACAATCTCACCATCAACTCTTACTTCTAAAATATCTTCTTTAATATTCCCATCTTTATCTATCTCTGTGCTTGCAGGGGCAATTACCAAACCCTCTTCTTGAGTGGCTGTATAATACACAACTTCATCACTGACTTTTCCATCAATAACTTTACGATAAGGGGCTTCAATAAAACCTAGATCATTCACTTTAGAATATGTTGAAAGTGTATTTATAAGCCCAATATTCTGCCCCTCTGGCGTTTCGATTGGGCATATTCTTCCATAATGCGTTGGATGAACATCACGCACTTCAAAGCCAGCCCTTTCTTTAACAAGCCCTCCTTCCCCTAAGGCTGAAAGCCTTCTTTTGTGTGTTACTTCTGAAAGCGGATTAGTTTGGTCCATAAATTGAGAAAGCTGTCCACCAGTAAAAAATTCTAAAATTGTACTTGTAATCATTTTAGAATTAATGAGATCATGGGGCATTAAATCTTCAAGGTTGCTAGGGGGGGTGGTAAGCTTATCGCGAATGACTTTTTGCATTTTAACAAGTCCAGCATGGAGCTCATTTGCCAAAAGTTCACCAATCGCCCGAATGCGTCTATTGCCTAAATGATCTCTATCATCAATATGCCCCAATCCATTTTTAACTTTAGTAAGATACTTAACGCTTTTAATAATATCTTCATGGGTAAGCACAGTTACATAACTAGGGACATCAATATCAAGTTTATGATTCATTTTCATACGACCAACACGGGTTAAATCATATCGTTCAGGATCAAAAAAAAGCTGTTGCACAAAATTTTTAGCAGCTTCTTTGGTAACAGGCTCTCCCGGCCTCATAACTTTGTATATTCTTATAGCTGCTAAATCATTATCATTATCATTTTTTTCAGTTTGTCTTAATAGGCGCAACGATTCTGCATCTGCAGCAAACGCATTAATGATAGATGAATCATGCCCTTCAGCAATATCATTAGCAATAATAAATTCTTTAATGCCCGCTTCATACATCTTTTTAATTTTGCTATCATCAATCTTTGTTAATACATCAAAAAGCATTTCTTTATTCTCACCTGAATAAATAGGCTGTGCTAAATATCTATCTAAAAGAATCTCCAAAGGATAGCGTACATATTTCAACCCTCTTGCTTCTAATTCTTTGAGTTTCTTAGTAGCTATTCTTTTATCTTTAGCAACAATCAATTTTCCATCTTCATCATATATATCATATTCTATACGACCTTTAAATTCATCAATATTAAAAGGAGTAAGAAAGATATCTGGTTCTTTTATAATAATTTTTTTAAGTGGATAGAATATCTTTAAAATATCTTGTTTGCTATAACCTAATGCTCTAAAAAGAATCGTTACAGGTACTTTTCTACGCTTATTAATTCTTACATGTAATATATCTTTTGCATCATATTCAAAATATAACCAAGAACCTCTATCAGGAATTATCTGTCCTGTATATACTCTTTTATTAGAGGAGCCAGCCTCTTCTTTGAAAATTACACCCGGACTACGGTGAAGCTGATTAACAACAACTCTTTCCACCCCATTAATAATAAAAGAAGTCCTATCAGTCATCAAGGGAATCTCGCGTATAAATACACTCTGCTCTTTAATGTCTTTAATGCCGGTTTTTTCTTGGGTTTTTTCATCTCTTTCCCAAAGGACTAAACGTACTTTAAGCTTTAAAGGTATAGAATAAGTTAATCCTCTTTCCATAGCTTCACGAACAGTATATTTTGGCTTACCATATTCGCAACCCATACATTCAAGGGTAACACGGTTTTGTGCATCATGAATAGGAAAAACAGAATAAAATACTTTTTCAATACCACTTTGTGTTCCGTCTGTAGATTTTAAAAAAGAATCATAACTATTTCTTTGTAATTGCAATAAATTAGGTATAGTAATATTTTTGGGAATTTTTGTAAAATTAACCCGTAGGCGATTGCCAGATTTTAAGGTAATAGGCATGGAAACAACCTCGTTATAAGAATTTAGAAGGATTCCAAACTAGATAAACCTAGTTTGGAGATTTAATTTGAGTATAGTTTTTTTATTTTACTTCAACTTTTGCACCAGCTTCTTCTAGCTTAGCTTTAATAGCTGCAGCATCTTCTTTGCTTATCGCTTCTTTTAAGGTATGCGGTGTTTTTTCAACAGCATCTTTTGCTTCTTTGAGTCCAAGCCCTGTAATTTCCCGAACAACCTTAATGACATTAATTTTCTTTTCACCAGAATCAAGTAAAACTACATCAAACTCTGTTTTTTCTTCTGCAGCCACTCCAGCTCCTGCAGCCACTCCAGCTCCTGCAACAACAGTGGGTGCAGCAGAAACACCAAATTTTTCTTCAAATTCCTTCACAAGTTCTGAAAGCTCAAGAACAGACAAATTTCCTATATATTCAAGTACATCTTCTCTAGTAATAGCCATAACATCTCCTTAATTTATATTTCTCAATTTTCTTCTTTCTGCTTACGCAAATTATCCATTGCTGTAACAAAATAACGAACAGGTCCCATCCACACAGAAAGCAACATACCTAAGAGCTCATCTCTTGATGGCATTTTAGATACAGTATCAATATATTTTACATCAACAACACTGCCTTCAAAAAAACCGTGTTTTATGATAAACTTACCATCTGTTTGAGTAGCAAATTGTGTAATTGCTTTAGCGAGTGCAATTTGATCTTTTCCCCAAACAAAAATATTTGTATCTTTCAGTTTTAAATCATTAATGCCTACATTTTTAAAAGCAATAGAAGCCAATGTATTTTTTATGACTTGAACTTTTATATTCTCTGAATAAACAGCAACACGAAAAGATTCTAATTGCTTTACATTTAATCCTTTATAATCACAAATAGCAATATTGCAATCTTTAAATTCAGAGCTTAAAGTTTCAATAATGGCACTTTTTTTATCTTTTGTCATAGATTCCTCCTTTCCGACAAATACCTATATAGGGAGAAAAACTCTATTAAGCATAAGCCCCCATAGTCATCAGCCTAAAATAAAATTACTTTGATTATCTTAAATCCATTAATTCTTGAGGATCAAGCGACAAAGAAGGACTCATAGTCAATGATAATGCAGCATGGCGAATATATTTACCTTTAGCTGTAGCAGGTTTTAAGCGATTGATAGTTTTTATAACTTCTTCTAAATTGCCTTTAATTTTATCTTCACTAAAGCTCGCTTTACCAATTGGGGCATGTATATTACCCTTTTTGTCTACCCTAAAACTCACTTGCCCACTTTTCACATTATTAATAGTTTTAGCAATTTCCATGGTTACTGTGCCTGTTTTTGGGTTTGGCATTAAGCCTTTTGGGCCTAAAATTCTACCAACTTTTCCTACTAAAGCCATCATATCTGGAGTAGCAACGACTACATCAAAGTCAATATTCCCTGCTTTAATATCTTCTGCTAAATCATCTGCTCCAACAATGTCTGCCCCTGCTTTTTTTGCCTCATCAGCTTTTATGCCTTTTGCAAATACAGCCACTCTTACATTTTTTCCTGTTCCATAAGGCAGAACAACAGCTCCGCGTATCATTTGGTCTGCATGCCTTGGATCAACACCTAACCTTAAAGCAATTTCTATTGTTTCATCAAATTTTGCAGAGCTTAAAGATTTAACGGTAGCAGATGCAGTTGTAATATCATATATTTTTTGAGTGTCTACCTTTTCAACCAAGGCTTTCATTCTTTTTGTCATTTTTTTTGCCATTTTTCTACTCCAACTTTATATTTTCTGCATTAATCAACAATTTCAACGCCCATACTGCGGGCACTTCCCTCAACAATCTTTACAGCACTTTCTAAATTCCTTGCATTTAAGTCATCAAGCTTTGTTTTTGCAATTTCAGTAATCTGTGCTTTTGTAAGCTTTGCAATTTTATTCTTTAGAGGATTATCTGAACCTTTTTGAATGCCTGTTGCTTTTTTTATCAAATCTGTAATAGGAGGTTTTTTCGTAATAAAGGTAAAGCTCTTGTCCTGATATACTGTAATAATAACAGGGATATTAAAATTCCCCATATCTTTTGTTTTTTCATTAAACGCTTTACAGAACTCCATGATATTAACCCCCCTCTGTCCTAACGCAGGACCAACAGGAGGAGAAGGGTTAGCCTTTCCTGCGGGTATCTGAAGTTTAAGTTCACCAACAATTTTTTTTGCCATCTCGTTTCCTTAAAATAAATATTATAATGAATTTATACAATCTTTTCAACTTGAGAATATAAAATCTCAATAGGCGTACTTCTTCCAAATATTGATACATTCAATTTAAGCTTACGATGTTCCATATCATATTCTTCAACTGTACCTGTAAAATTCACAAAAGGACCATCTATAATTCTTACTACTTCACCCACTTCAAAGAATATTTTTGGTCTAGGGGCAGCACGATTGTGCATCTTTTCTAAAATAGTATTAATATCAGATTCACCTAAAGGGGTAGGCTTTTTAGCCTCCCCAATAAAACGACCTACTCGAGGGAGCGATTGAATCATGTGCCATATTTCCGTATCTAAATCTACCTTAATAAATACATAGCCCGGATAAACACTACGAGCAGTAATTTTTTTATTGTTATTTTTTATCTCAATAATATCTTCTGTTGGAACTACAACTTGTTCAACACGATCTTCAATCTTATATTCCTTCACAAGATTTTCAATAGCTCTTTTGACGGAATGCTCACTTCCAGAGTAAGTCTGTATTGCATACCACGCAAGGGACATCTAAAAACTCCTTAATTTTTATATAAGCATTGCGACAATAGAAGAAAGAATTAAATCAACCAAAGCTAAAAAAAGAGTAACGACGCTAACAACAGCAACAACAGAAACAGCAGCACCTCTTACTGATCCAACACCTGAATCATCTCCACTCCAAGTCGGAAAAAGAACTTTATCTAATTCTTTTTTTGACTCTTTATAATAGCTCATCAATCTTTTCATTTATCTATCACTTTATATCAATCTATGGCAGGCCAGGAGGGACTCGAACCCCCAACAATCGGTTTTGGAGACCGGTGCTCTACCATTAGAGCTACTGACCTAAATTCATAATAAATTATTTGCAAAAGAGGAAAACTCTTTTGCAAAAAAACTAACTTTTAAGTTTCACTTCTTTATGCAAAGTATGTTTTTTTAATCTAGGGCAAAATTTCTTGAGCTCCAATTTTTCTGTTTGCGTTTTAGCGTTCTTTGTAGTGCTGTAATTGATATCACCACATTCTGAGCATTTGAGTCCAATCTTTACTTTCATGAGCTGTTACTCCATTTCACCAAGGCAATTATTTAATAATATTAGTTACTACACCTGCACCAACAGTTTTCCCACCCTCTCGAATAGCAAAACGAGTTTCCTTTTCAAGGGCAATGGGTGCAATAAGCTCAACAGTAATTTTCACATTGTCACCGGGCATAACCATTTCTGTGCCTTCTGGAAGAACGATAGAGCCGGTTACATCAGTTGTCCTTACATAAAATTGAGGGCGATAGCCATTGAGAAATGGTGTATGCCTACCACCCTCATCTTTTGATAAAATATATACTTCTGCCTCAAATTTTGTATGGGGTGTAATAGAGCCAACTTTGCAAAGAACCATACCTCTTTCAACTTCCTCTTTTTTTGTGCCTCGAAGAAGAATGCCTACATTATGTCCAGCTTTTCCCTCGCTAAGTTCTTTTCTAAACATTTCTACGCCAGTTACTGTTGTTTTTTGAGTATCACGAATACCTACAATCTCTACTTCATCGCCAACTTTTATAACACCCCTTTCAATTCTTCCTGTAACCACAGTTCCACGCCCAGCAATAGAGAACACATCTTCAATAGGCATCAAAAAAGGCTTATCTGTATCTCTTTTAGGTGTAGGGATATAGTTATCTACTTCTGCCATAAGCTTGAGGATTTTTTCACTCCATTCTCCTAAATTTCCTGTTTTTGCTTCTTCTAAAGCTTTTAATGCAGAACCAGCTACAATAGGGGTATCATCGCCGGGAAAATCATATGCACTTAAAAGCTCGCGAACTTCCATTTCAACAAGCTCAAGCAATTCCGCATCATCAACCATATCTTCTTTATTCAAGAAAACAACAATATAGGGGACACCAACTTGTCGAGAAAGTAAAATATGCTCTCTTGTCTGTGGCATCGGACCATCTGCAGCAGAAACTACAAGAACCGCTCCATCCATTTGTGCTGCACCTGTAATCATATTTTTCACATAATCAGCATGCCCGGGACAATCCACATGGGCATAATGACGATTTTCTGTTTCATACTCGATGTGAGAGGTTGCAATAGTAATGCCCCTTTCTTTTTCTTCTGGTGCATTATCAATGTTATCATAATCTTTAAGCTCTGCCAAGCCTTTTACAGATAGAACAGCTGAAATAGCAGCACTTAGAGTAGTTTTGCCATGATCAACATGCCCAATAGTACCAATATTCACATGAGGTTTGGTACTTTCAAACTTTTCTTTAGCCATAATCAAACTCCTAAACTCAATTTTAAACTAAAAAGGGTCTTAACCCAAAAAAACGCTAAACAAAAATTATAATTCCAAATCAAACAAATAAGGAAATAAATGGAGCCCATAAGCGGGATTGAACCGCCGACCTCTTCCTTACCAAGGAAGTGCTCTGCCACTGAGCTATATGGGCACAACCAAAAAGGCGTATCAGAGGAACTAAGAACCAACTAGTGAAGAAATCAGCTCCCAGAAATGGAGCGGGAAACGGGGCTCGAACCCGCGACCCTCAGCTTGGAAGGCTGATGCTCTAGCCAACTGAGCTATTCCCGCAACAAAGCTATGAATATAATAAATACAAATAATGGTGGTGGGACGTGGATTCGAACCACGGAAGACAAAGTCAGCAGATTTACAGTCTGCCCTCGTTGGCCACTTGAGTATCCCACCTTGATTTTTGCATCTATTTTTTACGCCTTTGCTGGTCAAACACTGAACTTAAAGTATGGAGCTGGTAAAGGGACTCGAACCCCCGGCCTGCTGCTTACAAGGCAGCTGCTCTACCAACTGAGCTACACCAGCAAAATTTTAAGAAATACAATTATACAAATTTCTTTTTTAAAAGTCAAGTGCCTTGAGTGCATCCATTTTTTAAAACAGTCATAATTTATTACTGAAACGCTACCGTTCAAAAAGGTGAGGACGATTCATAAACTTGTAAATATTGTTCATAAGTACCTTTAAAATCAATAACAATATTATTTTCTTTAAATTCAATAATACGGTTAGCATAAGCATCAATAAGCTCTCTGTCATGGCTTATACAAATGATATTTCCTTGATATTTGTATAAAGCTTCTCCAAGAGATATAATAGATTCTAAGTCTAGATGGTTTGTAGGCTCATCGAGCACTAAAAAATTACCCCCTTCAAGCATAATTTTACTAAGCATAAGGCGATGCTTCTCACCACCGCTCAAAGATTGTACATTTTTTTCTTGTTCTTGTCCGCTAAAAAGCATTCTACCTAAGGCATTGCGAATTTCTGCACTCTCTTTTTTCTTGTCAAAATTTCTTAACCATTCATAAAGACTTTCCTCGCCAAAAATAAGTTCTGTGGCATTTTGAGGAAAATAGCTATATTGTATAGTTGTTCCCCATTTGATGCTTCCTTGCTCTGCCTTAAGCTCTTCAAATATAAGTTTACAAAAAGTGCTTTTACCAATACCATTTCGTCCTATAAGAGCTATTTTATCATTAGGTAAAATATTGAGATTAAGATTTTTTATAATATTTGAGTCATCATAGCTAAAATATAGGTTTTCAATATTTAAAACTTCATTACCTATTGATTTCTTAGGTTTAAAAATAATATTTGGGTCTCTTCTGCTTGAAGTTTCTAGTTCTTGTATGTTGAGCTTTTCAAGTTGTTTAGCTCGACTTGTAGCTTGCCTTGCTTTAGAGGCATTAGCAGAAAAACGAGCGATAAAATGTTCTAGCTCCTCTTTTTCTTTAAGTTTTTTATTGCGTTCCATTGATTTTTGTTGAACTATAAGCTTTGAGGCTATATACCAATCGTCATAGTTTCCGCTAAATTCTCGTATCTTTTTAAAATCTAAATCTAATATATGTGTGCAAACACTATTGAGAAAATGTCTATCATGGCTTATAACTACTAGAACACCTTCATGGCATTTAAGTTTTTCTTCTAAATAGCTTATTGTTTTTAAATCTAAATTATTTGTTGGCTCATCAAGAAATAAAACATCGGGTTGGAGAAAAAGTACTTGTGCTAGAAGTATTTTAAACTTATCACTGCCTGTAAGCATCTTCATGAGCATACTGTGGCAGGAATTTTTAAAACCGAGATCTTCTAAGAGCTTTTCTATAATTATAGCACTTTGGTATGTAGAATCTTCTTCTGCACAAATTATTTCAAGTTCAGCAAGTCGCTTATTAGTGCTTTCGTCATCAAAATTGCCTGTTTCGTAAATCTTTTCTTTTTCTTTCATGGCATCAAATAATCGTTTATTGCCATACAAAACCGCATCTTGCAGACTAAAATCTTCAAAAGCATATTGATTCTGCCCTAAAACACCAATACGAGTATTTGGAGCAAAGCAGACTTCGCCACTACTTGGCTCAATATGCCCACTCAAAATACTTAATAATGTGCTTTTTCCTGCACCATTAGCACCAATTAAACCATATTTTTTGCCTGCATCAAGTTTTAGATTTACATTTTCAAAAAGCTTCTTTGTCGCATATTGCATACTCAAATTAGTTATCTGAACCATTAATCATCCTTTGAATCATCTCCATTAGAGCACCCTATGCTATTATATATTTTTTTAACTCATAGTGTCAAGAAAGAGAATCAGAACTTTTTACTTGAGCTTTATAATATTAAGTTAAGTAGGTTGAAATTTATCAAGATTGATATTTGCTCCGGGTGTAAAGCCACATTGGATATATCTGAACTAACATTAATATAAAGCACTCACATAAGGGCTCGGTGATAGCTATGTAAATTTAGATGTAAGTAGTGTTATTTTCTTATAGCTTCCAAAACTAGAGAGCTATTAAGATAACATAAAGCTTTAATGCTCATTGGCATATATTCTAAATAACCAAAAAGATTTTTTCTTGAACATATAAAAACTTAGTATAGACGTTGAATATTTGATGTTTTCGTGCAAAATCTCATATTTTAATTACAACATTTAAAAATCTATACAATGTCGTTCTTGGAGTAAAACATATCTTACTTTGGCTGTGCAGTAATTCAACCTATTTAGTATTATATCTCTGTCTTTTTTGTCCTAAACCATAAAATTGGGATAAATAGAGAATCTTTTTAATGGGTAACATTCTCCTAGGGCTTCTTTAAAGCTATCGACAGGTTAGCTTTAAAAATTTATATAATTATTATTAAACGAGGTTTATCCTTACTCTATATATACTCATGTGAGAGCAAAGGGGTCATATTCCTCATATAAGCTATAAAAGAATTAAAGAGCTTATCATATACACTTTTTAACTGATTGGATATATCATATTATAAGCTCTTAATGTATTTTGGTATATATAGATGTATCTTTAATACTTTTAAGTATTACATGTTATATATAACTCTTTAAAGTGAATGTCATATTCAATCTCAGCTTGTATATGAGATATATTTGCT
>JARHYY010000066.1 GCA_029258405.1 Helicobacteraceae bacterium
TACATATCAGCAAATATATCTCATATACAAGCTGAGATTGAATATGACATTCACTTTAAAGAGTTATATATAACATGTAATACTTAAAAGTATTAAAGATACATCTATATATACCAAAATACATTAAGAGCTTAGAATATGATATATCCAATCAGTTAAAAAGTGTATATGATAAGCTCTTTAATTCTTTTATAGCTTATATGAGGAATATGACCCCTTTGCTCTCACATGAGTATATATAGAGTAAGGATAAACAAAAATCAAAGAGTAGTAGATATGAATGTATTACAATATGTTTTAAACAATTCTATCACTAATAGGAGTAGTGAATATTCATGAGATAAAAGAGATTATGACAAGTTATAGTAAATATGCAATAATGCTTATAATATACTATGGAACGCTTTTAATATGCCTTACTTAAAAGGAGTGGTACATATACAATTAATATGTTCCCAAACCTACATAAATGAGTATATACAACATGAAACTATACTATACTAGTTTTGTAATACTTATACCACTTAGCTAATCCCCAATTGTAAGCAATTCTAGCATAGCCAAAAGCTTTTTTAAAAATAGATTTTTAGAATATGTATTTTGCCCTCATAAAACATTTTTTAAAACGCCCTTAAGTTTTACTTAAAATTTATAACTTCAAATATTTAGCCTATAAATATAAAGAGATAATTAAAATTGCAAAGATTCTAATGTTTGTTCCTCTTGCAAATAAATGCTGTGTGCTTCTTGAATACTTATTGCTTTAAACGAAAATTCCTGTCCCAATTGCAATTGTGCAAGAATACTTAAATCCGCCGTAATCACTGTGGCGATTCTTGCGTATCCCCCTGTTGTTTGTCTATCTGCCATCAAAATAAGGGGGAAACCACTGCCTGGTATCTGGATGCTTCCAAAAACAACACCGCTTGAAATAATATCAGGCTTTTTTTTGCAAGTAATAGGAGAATCAGAAACAGTGCTAATGCCCATGCGATTACTATTTTTACCCACCTTATATATTGTGTTTAGAAAAATATCTATATTTTCTTGTGCAAAATAATCCGTTTCTGGACCCAAAACAACCCTTATTTGAGGGGGATATTTATAGGAGAGTACGGGATTATTGCAACTTCTTAGAGATGCAATTTTATGCTGTGTATGGGCGGGCAGTATATCATTAGCTTGAAAAAATCTCCCACCAAAAAGCCCGATTTTGCTTTTAGTATCACTTGATTTTGAACCCAAAATCGATTCTACATCAAAGCCCCCTGCCACACACAAGTATCCTCTAAATCCTTTCTTAACAGAATCTAAAATTAAGTTATCACCACTTTTTGCTTGATAGACACAACAGGTTTGCAATGGCGTATCATTAAGTCTTGCATTAAAATCAGCACCGCCCAAAACAAAAAAATGAGAATGTAAAAACACATACTCTCCTCCTATCCAACATAGCTCTATACCCGCTTCATAGATAGGATTCCCTAGCAAAAGATTAGCAATTTTTAAACTTTTTATATCCATTGCACCACTTCTAGCGATACCATATTCTCCATAGCCATATCGTCCTCTGTCTTGCAAGCTTGAAAGCAATGAGGGCTTGATGATTTGAATGCTCATACAATTTCCTTTTTGATAACAGGCTGATATTGTTTATTTTTTATCTGTTCTTTGATAAGAAAAAAATTATCCTTGCAAATAGGCACGAATCTCAAAAAAGCCCCCGCTTGCAATAAAACAGGAGGCGTTTTTGTGATGTCAAAAAGATCAAGGGGTGTTCTGCCAATGATCTGCCACCCCCCAGGGCTATTAATAGGATAAATACCGGTTTGTTTGCCTGCGATACCCACACTCCCTGCTTGGATTTGGTTGCGCGGTTGCTGCAATCTCGGTGTCGCTATTTTTTCATCTAACCCTCCTAAATAAGGGAAACCCGCAACAAACCCTAGCATATAGATAAAATAAAACGGTGCTGCATGCAGAGCGATAACTGCATCAGGGATGATGTTAGCGTGTTTTGCAACAGTTTCTAAGTCTAAACAAAAAGGTTCTTCGTAGCAAACAGGGATTTCAAAAATAATTTTTTCTACAGCAACAGAAGCATCAGACATCACGGAGATTTTCTCACAAAGAGAAGCAAGCTGCGTAGGAGCGATAAGGCTAGGGTTGAAGTCAATCAAAAGGGCATTGTAGGTTGGAATCATCTCTACAATGCCCGATATGTTTTGTTGTGCGATCGCCTTTTTGGTCGCAATAACAGCTTGATATATACTAGGGCTAATGGCATTTTCAAATTGCAATAGTAATGAATGATCACCTTGATACAAAATATGGAATTGCATTATAAACCTCCAAAAAATTTAGGTACAATTAATAGGAATGCACTGATAACGATATAAAATGACACTACAAGCACACCTATAGCATTTAAAAACAAGGATGTTTATAATCCTTAATAGTATTCTTTTTGTGTGTAGCTATTAGGCAAGTTCTTAAAATGATTAGTAGAATCATACCATCTAAAGCCTCACCACAACAAGTATGGTGCAATGCGATCTATGGATCAAGGAGCCATAAACTTCTAAAATAGAAAATAACACATTTAAGCCCAAGTTGCCAATCAAAGGCTAAGCCCCTCGCACAATCAACAAAGCACACCATAGCCAAGATGCAAACACTTGATTTGTGAAACATCTTGCCCCCGCATCTTAACAACAGCTAGAGCCCTCCAAACATTGGATTGAGAAATAAAATCTAATGCCAAATTGTGCGGTAAATAAGGCACTTTACAAAAAAAACGCTACACTCCATAAAGCTTTATTTTCTTTCATACAATTTCTCGCATTGGAACAATGTGAATATGGTTTTGGCTCAACGATTTTCTAATTTGCTTAACAAACTCTAAAGCCTTGTGATTATCTCCATGCACACAAATGCTATCAGCTCTTATAGGGATTTTTTTGCCCGTTATTGTTGTAACTTTTTGTTGCATAAGTATTTCTAAAATTTGTTGGATAGCTTGTTGTGAATCTGTAATAACCGCCCCCTGTTCACGCCTTGCAACCAAAGTTCCATCATCGTTATACGCCCTATCTGCAAAGACTTCATGAGCAATGCGTAAGCCCATATGTTCTGCGGCTTGTAGCATAACAGAATGAGCCAAGCCCAAAAATATGATGCGTTCATCAAATAAGGCGACCGCCTCACAGATTGCTTGAGCAAGATTAAAATCGAGTGCTGCTTTATTATACATCGCCCCATGTGGTTTAATATGCTGTATTTGTACACTATAGGCTTTAGCGAATGCAAATAAAGCACCCAATTGATAAAGAATATAATTTTTAGCTTCAATAGGAGTAATATCTAAATTCCTCCTACCAAAGCCCAGCATATCAGGATAACCTGGATGAGCACCAATAGCGATTTGTGAATCTTTAGCGAGTGCGATTGTTTTTTGCATCACACAGGGATCTCCTGCGTGAAAACCACAGGCAACATTCACGGAGCTGACTAAGGGAATGATTTCTTCATCTAGACCCATAGTATAAACACCAAAGCTTTCTCCTAAATCACAATTTAAATCGACTTTCATGCTATATCCTTACAGATAATGAATATAATATCATTATAGTCATGAAAGCCCATATTTGTCAAGCTATTCTTATGCAATTTTAGTGATACCTAACCCTTTGAAGTTATCTCTAGCTTTTCCCCTTATCTCAAACCATGCAAGCTTTCAGAGCACACGGCTTGCCATAATTTTAAATAATCATTTCAT
>JARHYY010000082.1 GCA_029258405.1 Helicobacteraceae bacterium
TTGAATCTTGCTTCATTAACCTTGAGTATCCTTCCCATAAATTCATGTCCATTAAGGTTTTCTATGGCTTTTAGGGCACTAGCTTCTTCCATGCTTACAAAACCAAAGCCCTTAGGCTTTCCTGTTTCTTTGTCGTTGATGAGTTTAACACTATGAACTTCTCCATATTGTGAAAAAAGTTCAAGAATATCTGATTCTAGTGCTTTGTAGGCGATATTGCCTATGTAAATACTTTTCATAAATGTCTCCAAAAAGCTATTTTGTTAAATAGAAGCTATAATTATCTCATAGAAGCCATATGTAAAAGTTACGATATTAATAAAATTGCATAATAATATTTATAGCCTGTTTATTAATTTCTGTCTCTTTTAGGCTAGAATATTCTATTTGAAAAATACTTAATAATAACTAAAACTCCTATAAAATTTACATTGATAAAAAATAAATTTAATATATTTTTAAGGATTTGATTTTATGGAACAAATATATAGTGTTAAAATAAATATTAAAGGCATTGTCCAAGGGGTTGGATTCCGTCCTTTTGTATATAGGGTAGCTGCTTTATTTGGTGTCAATGGATATGTATGCAATAATCTTTCTGGTGTGCAAATTATTGCTCAAGCGGATAAGAGATGTGTAGAGCAGTTTATAGAGCATTTACATAACCATGCTCCAAACAAAGCTCGTATATATAATATGAGCATTATAGACGATGAAGCTAGCGTAAAATATAATAATTTTATTATTATAAAAAGTAACCTTGAACATGAATCTAGTGCAATGATTACCCCAGATTATGCCCTATGTGATCGTTGTTTGTATGAATTTAGAGATATAAATAATCGTCGCTACAAATATCCTTTTATAAGTTGTACTGATTGTGGAGCACGCTGGAGTATTTTAAAATCTTTACCTTATGATAGGGATAATACTTCTATGAGTGATTTTAATATGTGCAAAGAATGCTATGATGAATTTAATAATCCTGAATCTATTCGTTTTTGCTCTCAAATTAATGCTTGTGCTGTATGCGGACCTCGTCTTTTTTTGTTTGATACCCATGGAGCAATTATGACTAAAGATATTTTTAAAGATATTGCCTCTTTCCTAAGGGCAGGTAAAATTATCGCTCTTAAAGGTGTTGGCGGTTTTGCTTTGATATGCGATGCTCTTAATGCAGATGTTATCAGGCGGTTGCGTATATGTAAAAACCGTCCCCAAAAGCCATTTGCTATTATGTTCCCTTCAATTCATACTCTTACTGATTATGCGTTTTGTACAGCTCAAGAACAAGAATTGCTGCGTTCAAGTGCTGCTCCCATTGTACTCTTAAGGCATAAAAATAATATGCCCACTTTTTCTGATATTTCACCCAAGAGTCCATATTTAGGTGCTATACTTCCTTATTCTGCTTTGCATTATGGTATTCTTGATGAATTTTGTTCCCCTGTGATTTTTACTAGTGCTAATATAAGTGGAGAGCCTATCATAAGCCATAGAGATGAGCTAGAACAAAACCTTAAAGGCGTATATGATATACTTGTTGATTATAATCGTGATATTATTCATCCTTGCGATGATAGCGTGCTAATGGTTATTGATTCGCAAGCATATCCATTAAGGGTGGCAAGAGGTTTAGCCCCTGTATCTATTCCTGTACCAAATGCCTTTAAAGCACCTTGTTTTGCGCTTGGTGCTCAACAAAAAAGCACTATTTCATTAGGATTTGAGCAACAAATTATTGTCAGCCAACATATAGGTGATTTGAAATCACTAGGTAGCTTAGAACTGTGGAATAAGATACGCTTTTTCTTAGAAAAGAATTACACCACTGTGCAAAGAGCTGTTGCTGATATGAACCCGCAATATATCACTACTTCAATGGCAAAGGAATTCCCATATTCTTCTTTTGTGCAGCACCATCATGCACATATTTTAGCTCTTATGGCAGAACATAAGCTTACCCAAAAAGTGATAGGGGTAGTTTTTGATGGCAGTGGCTATGGAAGTGATGGCAGCATATGGGGAGGAGAATTTTTTGTTGCTTGTATGGATGGTTTTGAGCGTTGTTTTTACCTAAGACCATTAAAGCTTTTAGGAGTTTCAAGGGCTATTTTTGAACCAAAAAGGATTTTATTAGCCCTTTTATTTGATATTTATGGCAAATCTGCATTAGAATACGAAACAGTAAAACATTTTTTTAGTAAAGAAGAGATAGAGAAGCTTTATGCCATGTATGTTCAACATATTAATACCATTGAAGTAACTTCGGCAGGGAGGCTTTTTGATGCTGTGGCTTCTTTGCTTGTAGATTCTCCTTTTTGTGTGAGCTATGATGGTGAATGCGGATTGTATTTAGAAAGCCTTTTTGATTCTTCTTTAGAAAAACACAGTTATGATATTGAATTTAATGGAAGAGAAATTAATTATATACCAATGATAAAAGATATGATTTATGAAAAACAAAGGCATACAAAAACATATATAGCAACAAAGTTTTTTTATACTCTTGCAAATATGATTGTAAGGACTGTTGAGAGGATTTATAATAAAGAAGGTGAATTACCCGTTTTATTGAGTGGTGGTGTGATGTGTAATCGTGTTTTGCTTGAAATACTTATAGAGATTTTCAAGGAGAAAAATATACCTTATTATATCCATTGCAAAACTCCTCCTAATGATGCTTGTATCTCATTAGGTCAATCTTACTACACATTATATAATAATTTGTAGTTTCTTATGCTATAATCAATACTTTAAAAAAATAAAAAGGGTAGGTCTTGAAAACAGAAACAAAGCACGGTGATTTTACAGAAATGGCAAAACATTATCATAATCGCCCAGCATATAGCACAATGCTTTTAGATAAGCTCATTAAATGTGTT
>JARHYY010000117.1 GCA_029258405.1 Helicobacteraceae bacterium
TAAGATATATAAATAGAGAGCTCTTAAATCTCTTATCTTATTGTAGAAGACATAAGCATGAGATCTTTTATAATAAGAACAATAACTTTTTGAGTTGTTGTATTGAAACAGGAATGTAACAAGAGCAATAAAAGATTATTATAAGAGTGCATATTATGAAGTGAAAAACTAATGAAAGGAGCATAAGCACTTTTATGAATAAAGAATGCAATAATGTAAGTAATTAATCTCTATATATAAAAGATTCTTTGTTTATCTTATTGAATGAAATGATAATTTAAATTATGGCAAGCTGTGTGCTCTGAAAGCTTGCACGGTTTGAGATTGGGGAAAACTTAGAGATAACTTCAAAGGGTTAGCATCGCTAAAATATGTATTAGGTATTTTGTGCAAATATGCTCTTAGGCTTATAACATAACTTTTTTGTCCTATAAGCCGTTTTGGTTTGATTATTTGAATAAGATATAATGTAAATTCATTGCCAAAAAAAGAGCTCTAAGCAATTGCTCTTTTGTTGTGAAGCAAGCTTGTATAGCTCTTTGATGCTATTCCAAAAGCAAAATAATTTTTTGGAATAGTATATATTAATGGCTTAAGAAATTTTTAGTAAATCAAAACTTCATTTTTAATTTTCTCTAATGCTTCTATGTTTTTTCTTAATTCCTTTACTTCCATATCAATCTGCTGTAATGTCCAGCTTCCAAGCCCTTCTGGAGGGAGTTGTTCCCCTCGCCTAATGAGAATATAATCTAAAAATGAGATTCTTGCCATGCCTAAAAGAATTTCTATCTCTTCTCTTGAAGTTTCAATGCCTCTTATAATGGTATCAATTTTATCAAACATTCTTGCTCCTATTTAATTTTTGCTTCTATTAAATGATGAAGATGGACAACGCCTATAATATGCTTATTGCTATCTGTAATTACCAAAAGCTGTATCTTTTTTGTTTCTATTTCTTGCAAAATTTCTCTTGCTAAACGATTTTCATCATCGCAATAATAAGGATTCACCGTAGCATATTCAACAACTTGATTGTCAAGGCAAAAATCACTACGCATCATGGCTCTTCTTAGATCTCCATCGCTTAGTATGCCATAAAGTTTATTGTTTTTTACTAAAATAGCATTCCCTAAGCACCCTTTACTCATGATAACAATAGCTTCTCTAAGAGGCATTTCGGGGGATACAAGAGGAAGATTGTCTGTTTTCATGATATCTTTAACTTTTATAAAAAGTCTCCTTCCAAGAGAGCCTCCCGGGTGAAATGATGCAAAATCTTCGGCACTGAAATTTCTTTTATACATTAAAGCAATTGCTAGGGCATCGCCTATGCTCAAAGTAAGGGTGCTTGAGCTTGTAGGAGCGGCATTCAATGGGCAAGCTTCTTTGTTGACTCTTATGGACAAAAATGCATCGCTTTCTTGCACTAAAGAACTGTAAGGCAAACAGCTCATAGCGATAAGAGGAATCTGCAACCTTTTGAGGTGAGGTATAAGGGTGAGTATTTCTTCACTCTCACCGCTATAGCTTATTGCAATTACAATATCGCCCTTTTGTATCATACCCAAATCACCATGCATAGCTTCTGTTGGGTGTATAAAAAAACTTGGAGTGCCTGTACTTGCTAAAGTTGCTGCAATTTTTGCACCAATAAGCCCAGATTTACCTACGCCACAAACAATTACTTTGCCTTTGGTGCTCAATATGAGCTCTATAGACTTTTGGATTTCATTATCATTGAGATAGTTAATGGCATCAAGTAACGCTTGAGCTTCTTCAAAAAGCACATTTTTAAAAATTTCTTTACTCATTTATTGCCTTAATGAATAAATAGGGAAATAATGATAACAGGATAACGCTTTATTTTCTTAAAAAGCTGTTTTTTTAAGAAATTTTTTATATCAGCTTCTAATGAGCGTGTATTGTTTGCTGTTTTATAATGCTCTAAAAAAAGCGTTAAAGCATCTTCGAGTTCTTTGGTATATGTGCGCTCTTCTTTGTGTGCCATAATGCCTAGCATATTAATTTTAGGTTTGGTAGAGAATTTTATACCTTGTGCAGTGGAAACTTCAGCCGACATGAGCAAAACACCATCAGTAGCCATTTTTTGCCTATCTACAACAACATCGTTTTCAATTTCTTTATTTAATTGATTATCAATATAGCTCTTGCCTGTGCGAATGCTTTTAACCTTGCGAATATATGATGGCGTTACTTCAATTTGATCGCCATCTTCCATGAGTACAATATTTTTTTCAGCAACACCACATTTTATAGCTGTTTCTTTATGTTTCATAATATGATTATATTCCCCATGCACAGGGAGAAAGAATTTAGGCTTAATTAATCGCAAGAGCAGTTTTTGTTCCTCTTGAGCAGCATGCCCACTGACATGGATTTCACTAAAATCTTGATAAGCTACATGTGCTCCAGCCTTTACAAGAAAGTTAATCACCGTTGAAATAGCTGCCTCATTGCCCGGTATGGCTTTGGCAGAAATAATAATGCTATCTGTAGGTTTAATTTTAATATGTCGATGCTCATCTGTTGCCATGCGGTACAAGGCACTCATTGTTTCCCCTTGTGAGCCTGTTGTTACAATTAATATTTCATTGTCGGAATATTTATCAACTTCATGAGCTTCGATAAAAATATCTTGTGGGAGATTAATGTAGCCTAAAGAGCGAGATATTTCTAGGTTTTTTTCCATAGAACGCCCTATAACAGCTACTTTTCTGTTGTATTTTAATCCATGTTCTATAGCTTGAAAAACTCTATGAATATTAGAACTAAAAGTGCTCATAATAACTCTACCCTGTGCTTTGGAAAAAAGATTATCAAATGTCGGTCCTACTGTTGCTTCACTTTGTGTATAGCCCGCCTTATGCGAGTTGGTAGAATCACTGAGCATAACCATTACTCCTTCTTCACCATAATATGCTAAACGATGAAGATCAGTAGGAAAGCCATCAATTGGAGTATGATCAATCTTAAAATCACCTGTATGTAAAATTACTCCAGCTTCTGTGCGAATAGCTAAGGCGGAAGAATCAATAATGGAATGAGTGATATGAATCCATTCTACTTCAAAATCACCTATTTTGACAGGTTTTCGTTTTTCAACCAGATGAAACAATGAGCGAAACTTTTTAAGCCCATGCTCATCAAATTTACTTGATATAAGCCCTAGAGGCAAAGGTGTGCCATAGACAGGAAATTGTAGTTTTTTAAACAAAAAAGGCATGGCACCAATATGGTCTTCATGTGCATGAGTGATGACTATGCCAGCAATCTTATGTTGAATAACTTCTAAATAGCTGAAATCTGGTATCAGAATATCAACACCATGCATATTCTCATCAGGAAAGCTCATGCCCACATCAACTACAATGGCACTATTTTCTGTCTCAATAACAGTTATATTCGCACCAATCTCACCAAGCCCTCCAAGTGGAGTTATTCTTACTTTAGCCTTTACTTGGGTGTTTATCTTTTGGTGCGAGTGCAATCTATTCTTTTGAACTTTCTCATTAATTTCTACACCTTTTTTGAGGCTATTGAGAAGATTCTGGTCGCTTTCCTTCATTGAAGTTGAGTGCTTTGATGTACCCTCTGCGTAAATACGCCTCTCTTTGTTTGTTTTTTCTGTTTTATCTTTTAAGCGAGGGCGACGCACATAGTGTTTCTTTTTTTCAATCTTATTTTCTGTTTCCTTGTGATTCTTATCTGTTTTTTCCATAAAATTTTCACCCTTTTTCCAATAATCTTATAAGCTGGTGATAATGTGGTGCTGTTAGTTGATGTGCTCTTATTTTTTCATTTATACCCAATACTTCAAAGGCTTTACTTATGCTATTCATAGAATATTTTTTTGCCAAATTATTACAAAGTTTTTTGCGAGGACTACTAAAAGCTATCTTTAAAAATGCCTCTAATGGTTCTAAAGTTATCTCTTGTGTTCTTACAATAGAAAAGAGAGAAGAAACAACTTTAGGTGATGGATTAAACGATTCTGGTGGCACATTACAAATTATTTGTGCATATCCAACACTTTGCACAACAACAGAAAATGGGGAGCATAAAGCTGTACCCTCTTTTGCACAAAACTTTTCTGCAACCTCTTTTTGTGTCATTACAACTAAAGCTTTACATTGAGTATCGCGTAATGCCCTAAGCAATACCGCTGTGGCAATATAGTAAGGTAAATTAGAGACAAGAATATAAGGAATATTGCATAAGCTTTTATCTCTTTCCCATAGCTTTAAAATATCGCCAAAAACCAAATGTAAGCGACCGCTTTGTATTGCATCATAAAATTTATGAGACAAATAAGGCTCTAATTCCCTGTCAATTTCATAAGTTAACAGACTACCACAATCAAGTAACCTACCGGTTAAATCACCCAATCCAGTCCCTATTTCTATTAAACGATATTTATGTAAATGGCATTCCTGATAAAAGGGAATCGATTCAATGATTTTTTGAATATAATAAGAATCTGCAAGAAAATTCTGCCCAAATTGCTTTTTAGGTTTTATGTCAGATTTCTGCACATATTGCTCCATATTCTTTAAGCTCTAACTTATACAGATTATATTATAGCATTTTAAGCTTAATTGTTGATTGTGCTTATTGAATGGTTATTTTATATATTTATACAAGTAGGTTACAATTCCAACAATAAATCCACTTAAAGCATAAGGAATACAATGCATACGAAACGAATTATCCCTTGTCTTGATATAAAAAATGGTCGAGTAGTAAAGGGTGTTAATTTTCTTGGGCTTCAAGATGCTGGAGATCCTGTAGAAATTGCCAAGAGGTACAATGAAGAAGGGGCTGATGAAATTGTATTTTTAGATATTACAGCAACAAATGAAAATCGAGGAACCATTGTTGATGTTCTTGAAAATGTCGCTAAAGAAGTTTTTGTGCCCCTTTGTGTCGGGGGAGGCGTAAAAACATTAAGTGATTTTTACCGCCTTTTAAAAACAGGTTGTGATAAAGTAAGTATTAATTCAGCAGCCATAGCCAACCCAAAACTGATTGAAGAATCAGCACACAATTTTGGTTCTCAATGTGTTGTTGTAGCCATGGATGTAAAATTCACATCTTCAGAAAATAAATATTATCTCTATATTAATGGAGGAAAAACAAAAACAAATAAAGAAGTCTTATCATGGGCGAAAGAAGTAAGCGAACGGGGTGCTGGAGAAATATTGCTTACAAGCATGGATGCTGATGGCACAAAATGTGGATACGATAATAAGTTATTAAAACTCCTTAACGAGCATATCGATATTCCTTTAATTGCAAGTGGAGGGGCAGGCAACATGCAACATTTTAAAGAAGCACTATCAAATGGTGCTGATGCTGTTTTAGCAGCAAGTGTTTTTCACTATAGAGAAATAGCTCTTGCAGATCTTAAGAATTATTTACATAATAATTCAATACCTATAAGACACTAAGGAGGAACATGCTATGTTCATTTCAGCAGGCAATATGGAAAATTTTTCTTTTGCAAGAAGTGTAGGTGTGGGCAGTATTAATGCCTCGATAAATTTAACTCGTCTCATTTTGCAAGAATCGGTGCAAGAACTTATTTTTATAGGCACTGCAGGGAGCTATAATCAAAAACAAAAATTACTCGATATTGTTGAATCTTATAAGGCTTCTCAAATTGAGCTCTCTTTTTGGCAGAACAAGTCCTATACACCTCTTGATAATGTGCTTGAAGTACAATGGCATAATGTTTCACAAGAAACATTGCCACATATCATAAATTCAAGCAATTATATAACTACCGATGAGAATCTATCAGCATATTTTTTAAAATATGGCATTCATTATGAAAATATGGAATTTTTCGCCCTATTAAGTGTAGCACAAACATTCCAAATACCTATTAAAGGTATTTTTTGTATAACTAATCATACAAATCAATATGCACATGAAACTTTTTTGAAAAATTCTCAAACCGCTAAAGAAAAATTAGAACACTACATAAGGGAGCATTATGCACAATATCTATGATTATACCCTTGAAGAGCTACAGAATATTTTTCAGCCCCCATACAAAGCCCAGCAGATTTACAGCTGGCTCTATCACCGCTATATTGAAGATTTTAATGTAATGAGCAATGTTTCCAAAGAAACCCGCCAAATACTTATAGAACAGTACAGTACACAAGAGGTACAAGTTGCAAAAGTTGAAATAAGCACTGATGGGAGCAAAAAATATCTCTTTAAAACATCTGATGGGCATAGTTTTGAGGCAGTTTTTTTGCTCATGAAAGATCATCAACAAGATATGAAAAAACATTATACCATTTGCTTATCTTCTCAAATTGGTTGTAAGGTTGGCTGTGCTTTTTGTCTTACAGCAAGAGGAGGGCTTATAAGAAACCTTAGTGCAGGTGAGATAGTTTTTCAGGTTGTCAGCATTAAAAGGGATAATCATATTCCTAAAGAAAAGGGTATCAACATTGTTTTTATGGGCATGGGAGAACCTTTAGATAATTTTGAAAACCTTATTAAGGCTATACATATCCTTTCTTGCAAAAATGGTCTTGATATATCCCCAAAGCGACAAACCATCTCCACAAGTGGCATAGCCCCAAAAATACAAGAACTAGGGCAGCTTAACTTAGGTGTTCAGCTTGCCCTTTCATTGCATGCAGTTGATGATACATTGCGCTCCAAGCTTATCCCAATGAATAAACATTACAATATTCAAGAGATTATTAAAAGCCTTAGAATGTTTCCTATTAATTCTCGCAAACGCTTAATGTTTGAATATTTAATGATTGATGAGGTGAATGATGATATTAAAAGTGCTCGAAGTTTATTAAGACTCCTCAATGGCTTTAAAGCAAAAGTTAATCTAATACTTTTCAACCCCTATGAAAAAACTCGTTTTAAACGCCCAAAAATGGAAAAAGTCAGAGCATTTCAAGAATTTTTACTTCAACATGGATTGCTTTGCACTATTAGAGAATCAAAAGGTTTAGATATTAGTGCAGCTTGTGGGCAATTAAGGGAGCAAGAATGCATTACTTAAATGTAAGTTAGCAATAACCCATTCTTTACATTCAGTTTTCCCATTCCCAAGCATGCAAAACAAGCACTTCATAATTGCTTCAGTAATTGAGGGTAATTTATTATGAGAACAACTTGTATATCTCTATAAAACTTATGCCCTTACTTCATTTTGTTATGCTCCTTTTTACTATTCAATCACAAGGATATTTATGTAACTTTCTTTCATGAATAGATTCTATTATTTATTTTATATTTGTGGGTATTTCTCATGCTTTTATTTTATTACTAAAAAGTTTAGTATTGCAGCTAGCCTTTTTATTGATGCGACCCTCCCACCCATAAATACCCAACAACACAAAATAACAAGATTCAATAATATATACTCTATCCAACCATAAACCTAAAAACTGTGCGACTTACTTCACCTATAAATATCTATAAATATAAAACAGTATAGTATTATTTTCGGTTGCATATATTAACTTATGTATAGATTTAACTAAGCATATCAAGTTATTATACTCATCACTACATCATTAAATGTAAAAGTATTTAGTGTTGATTATGTAATGAACTCTACATTGTAATACATTCATATCTACTACTCTTTGATTTTTGTGTATCCTTACTCTATATATACTCATGTGAGAGCAAAGGGGTCATATT
>JARHYY010000028.1 GCA_029258405.1 Helicobacteraceae bacterium
AGGACAATATCAACCTTGTGCTTGAGTTTGTTTTTACAATGAGCTTATAATATAACTTTATATAGTGGAGTTAAGTAAGTTCTTTAAGGTTTATTCTGTTATTTGAATTTGTAGGTTTATAGTGAGATTTAGTATATATTATTGAATATTGTTATTTTGTGTGAGATGGTGTTTGGGGGTGTGGGGGCATACTCTTTAGTTGTTTTTGTTTTAGAATCTATCAGTACTTTAATTGTGTTCTATTTATTAGAGATGTCCATTATAGGGAGAGTAGATATGCAAAGCTTTTTTATTTGCATTTTGATTATTCTGTTAAAATAATTATTCTCTAGCTTTGATTTTTTACATTTTTTTAAGTTTCATAGTGATATTATATCATAATTAAATAGTTTATATGCTTTGTAAAGTTTATGCCAACCATATCAATAAACTTAGGGTGGGGCTCTTAGCAGTTCATCTCTTGTTTAAGTTTTCTTGGTTTGGTGTTGATAAAAATAAAAAAAGGTAAAGTATGCAAAAAATATTTTTATTGCTTTTTATTTGTACTGGGCTATTTGCAAAAGAAATTGTTAGTGCGTGGGAAAGTAATGCAGGGGAGCTCAACCCACATGCGTATTCATCTAACCAGATGTATGCACAAATAATGCTCTATCAACCCCTTGTACGCTATGATGAAAATGGGCAATTTGTGCCAGAAGTTGCAGAGAGCTGGACGGTTTTAGATGATGGGCGGAGATATATTTTTACCATTAAAAAAGATTTAAAATTTTCTGATGGTAGTACATTAGATGCTTTTGCGATCGAAAAAAATTTTGATATTATACTTGGCAACAAAAAAGAACATGGTTGGCTTGGAATTATCAATAATATACAACATGCTAAAGCACTTGATGCTTTGCACTTTGAAATATTGCTAAAAGCACCTTATGTTGGTGCGTTGAATGAACTTAGTCTGCCAAGACCTTTTCGTTTTGCTTCACTCAATGCGTTTGAAAATGGAGTATTTAAAAAACCTATTGGAAGTGGTGCATGGATGCTTAAGGAAAGTAGGCTTGGGGTAAAAGATGTATTTGTACCAAATCCATATTATCAGGGTGAGCACAATAAAGAAATTACCCAACTTACTATGAGGATACTTCCAGATGCAAATGCAAGAGTTCTTGCTTTTTTAAGTGGTGATGTGGATATTTTGGTGGGGAAAGATAGCTTTTTGCGAGAGCATTATATAAAATTTTCAAAAGATAACCGCTTTAAACTTGTAAAATCTCTCCCTCAAGGTACATTTTCTATTGTTTTAAATGCCTCAAAAGGACGGGGCACAGAAGATAAAAATATAAGACAAGCCATTATGCACGCAGTTAATAAAGATATTATTGTTGAAAAAATATTTTTAAATATTGATAAAAAAGCTGATACCCTTTTTAATCCAGAGCTTCCTTTTTGTAATGTAGATCTCAAAGCATATCAATATGATATAGATAGAGCAAAGGCATTAAGAGAAAATGCAAAAAATGTAAAACTTAAATTTGTTTATGTTGGCAACAATCCTGTGCAAAAAACCATTGCAGAAGCTATACAGAATGATTTATATAAAATTGGTATTCAAGTAGAGCTTGTAGCTTATGAAAGCATTGCGTTTTATCAAGCACAAGAAAATGGTGATTTTGATTTGATTTTCAATGAAACATGGGGGAATCCTTTTGATCCTCATTCATTTGTTGCATCAATGCTTGCACCATCACATGCAGACTTTGCTGCACAAAAAGATTTGCCTAATAAAAAAGAGATAGACAATCTTATCCGCAATATTTTACAAAACAATCAAAAAGAAATATTGCAAGAGAATTACAATAAACTTCTTCTTGCTTTACATGAAAGTGCTGTTTATTTGCCCTTGAGTTATGGTTTTGTGCTAGGTGCTTTTAATACGAACACGATAAAATCCTATTCTACAGGGGCTATGCAAGAAGAATTTTTATGGGAAAGAATACAGCTTAAGGATTGAGAATAGGTAATGCTAAAATTTATCGCGATGCGAATTCTGTTTCTTATACCTATTGTATTTATAGTTTCTTTTATTGTTTTTGGTGTACTTCGCTTAAGCCCTATTGACCCTGCTTTTGCATATCTTGTACAATCTCAAATCCCTACTACACAAGAGAATTTAGAATACGCAAGAGCAGAACTTGGGCTTAATCTCCCTTTTATGCAGCAATATTTTTCATGGCTCAAATCGGCGATGATGCTTGATTTTGGAAACTCGTATATAACAAAACGCCCTGTGGTTGATGATATTTTGTATTATATGCCTACAACATTACATTTAAGTTTTCTTTCTTTGTTTGTAGTTATGCTTTTGGGGGTTATTCTTGGGGTTGTGGCAGCAGTTAAGAAAGATACCTTGATAGATAAAGGGCTTTTAGTCTTTGCCTTTTTTGGTGTTTCTACGCCAAGCTTTTGGTTTGGCTTTGGGCTTATATATTTTGTAAGCATTAAGCTTGGAATTCTATCGCCTTATAAAGATTTTTCATTTACAAGTTATATATTACCTGTCATTACCCTAAGCCTTATGTCCGCAGCTATTAACATTAGGCTCATGCGAGTGAGTTTTTTAGAGCATCAAAATCATAAAAGTGTCCTCTATGCTTATGCGAGGGGGCTGAAGAAAAAAGTTGTACAAAGAAGGCATATTTTACGCAACGCATTTTTGCCAGTGCTTACTTCATTTGGCATGCATTTTGGGGAGCTTTTGGGTGGGGCAGTTATTGTGGAAATACTTTTTGGCTTACCGGGTTTTGGGCGATATGCAGTAAGTGCTATTTATAATCATGATTACCCTGTTGTGCAAGGTTTTGTAATGCTTATGTGCATTGTTTTTATAGTGGTGAATTTGTTCGTTGATATTATAGCTGTTTTTGTGAATCCAAAAATCCGCTATAGGACAACAATATGAAAAATATACGACTTACAATTTCTTGCATTTGTATTATTATGCTTATACTACTTGCTTTATGTGCAGATTATATCTTTGCTGATCCTATTAGTGGTGATTTATCGCTCAAATTTGCCCCCCCATCAAATACGCATTGGCTTGGCACAGATCATTTAGGTAGAGATATTCTTGCTCGCTTGGGGCATGGTGCAAAAACTTCTCTATTAACTGTTTTTGCTATTAGTATTCTTATTGTAATTTGCTCATTTTGTGTAGGGTTATATGCTGGTTATAAGGGGGGGGTGATTGATTCTATCTTTATGCGTATTTGTGATGTATTTTTGGCATTCCCTACTTTTGTCCTTGCTTTGTTTTTTATCGCTCTTTTTGGTGTAGGGCTTTTAAATGTAATTATAGCTATTTTTATTACACATTGGGCATGGTATGCCCGCATGGTTCGTAGTATGGTATTGGTTTTAAGAACACAAAAATATATTCTTTCAGCAAAAGTTGCTGGTAGTGGAGATATAAAGATATTATGCAGGCATATTCTCCCTCATGTATTTATGCAGATGATTATTCTTGTCACGCTTGATCTTGGACATATGCTCTTGCATGTAAGTGGGCTTTCATTTTTGGGGTTGGGTGTGCAGGCTCCACAACCAGAGTGGGGCGTTATGTTGCAAGATTTTGCCCCATATATTTTTGAGCATCCTAATCTTATTGTATATCCGGGATTATGTATATTTATAACCGTAGCCCTTTTTAATACATTTGGGGAATCATTGCGAGATGCGTACGCCATTGATTATATAAAAAATAAATAATAAGGTTTTTGGTGCATATTATTGAAATTAATAATTTATCTCTTTATGCTGGAACAACAAGGCTGCTTGAAAATATTTCTTTCTGTATTGAACATGGGCAGAAAATAGTACTTATTGGTAAAAGTGGAAGCGGAAAAAGTTTATTGAGTTTAGCCATTATGGATCTGTTGCCACAAAATATCATTATACATGGACAAATAACACGACATAATCTCCGTTATGGTGTAATTTTGCAAAATCCATCAAGTTGTTTTGATTCTCTTTTTGACATTAAAGATCATTTCATGCAAACCTTAAAAGCACATAATAAAAAATATGATGCACAGCATATTCAAAATTGTTTGCAAGAAGTAGGTCTTGATAAGCATCTATTATCATTCTACCCTTTTGAATTAAGCGGTGGGCAGCTCCAACGCATTATGATCGCTATTGCTCTTTGTATAGAACCTAACTTTATTATTGCTGATGAGCCAACAAGTGATTTAGATTGTATTGGACAACAAGAAATTATGCAGCTTTTTTTACAATTGCAAAACAAATGGGGCTTTGGAAGTCTATTTATAACACATGATCTCTTCTTGGCTGCACATATCGGAGAAAAAATTATTGTACTTGATAAGGGTATTATGCTTGAGTATGGGCATAGCGAAGAAATAATACATAACCCTCAAAATCCAAAAACAAAAGAACTTTTTGCCGCAAATAGAGCACTCTTTAAAACACCATGGGGGGATTTCTATGACAGAAATTCTTAAAGCTACTCATATTTCACAAAGCTATGTAAGTGGCAATTTTTTTTCTCATAAGAAAGCACATAATGTTTTAAGAAATATTTCTTTTTCTCTTGTTAAGGGAAGAAGCCTCGGGATTTTGGGCAAAAATGGTGCAGGCAAATCAAGTCTTACTCGAATCTTGCTTGGGCTTGAGCGACCAAAAACGGGGAGTGTAAGCATATTTCAAAAAAACTATACCTTTAAAAACGATAATCATATACGACAAAAAATACAAGCTGTTTTTCAAGACCCACAAAGCTCACTTAACCCAAGATGGAGTGCTAGAGAATGTATTTTAGAGCCTCTAAGTAATTTTGGATTATTGCAAGACCCTATTGCACAGAGCAATAAAATTGCTAATATGGTTGGGCTCAAAAGCGATATACTTGATAAAAAAAGTTATCTTTTCAGTGGAGGAGAGCAACAAAGAATCGCCATTGCTCGAGCTATCGCCCCCGCTCCTGAAATATTAATTCTTGATGAAGCACTATCTTTTTTAGACGCTCATCTCCAGCTTGCCATTATTCACCTACTTCAAAAACTGAAACAAGAGCATGGAATAACTTATATTGTTATCGCTCATGATTTACGATTAATTTTACATCTCTGTGAAGAAATTATATTATTTGATGATGGAAGCATTGTTTTTTATGTTAGCAAAGAAGAGGGAATTTATAATGCCCTTCAAAAAGACAAAAATGGAAAATTTAGGGAAATTTTTAATGCAAGTATGCGACATGTCCTTTAGGGCTTAAAATCTTGTAATATTAATTTAGCATTGAAAAAAATATACCCATATTATTTATAAGTGGCAACTATGGATGCATGCGGTTGTTTTGGAGATGGTACTTAACAAGGTTTTGAAAATGTAAGCTGAAACTTTATAAAATTTAATAAATGAATTTTTAAGTAAATATGGCAAAGAGATTGTTTTGAGTGATATAATAGAGAATGAAATAATATTCTATTATATCAAGCTAACTCCAAAAAAATTTAATTTTCAGCAAAACTTTATTAAGAATCTTGCAGCCCCCTTAAAACCTCTTCTTATTCACATCATCTAATATTTTATTAGCCACTGAATCGACAGCATTACTTATTTCTTGTGATTGATGAGCAATTTGTACATTTTGCTGTGTAATGTTTTCAAGCTG
>JARHYY010000043.1 GCA_029258405.1 Helicobacteraceae bacterium
TATATCTTATGAGATACATGAATATTACATATGGCAAGCTCTGTTAAGTGCTTATGTATTAAAATGGTTATGTGGTTTGGGGGAGTGTTAATGCTTAGGGTTTAGGGTGGGGAGATGTGGAGATAATGTTAAAGTTGGGTATTGGTAAAATATAAGTTTTAGGTTTAGCAATATATTGGATTCATCTTTGATATTTCATGCTTAAATTGCAATAAATACAATCTCTATAGTACCTAATACAATAGATTCTAAATAAACAAAAAAAGTTAAGCCGCATAAATCATAAATAAGAATCTCAAATATAAAAACATAAACTTTTATATATTATTATAGAAAAAGAAACATTACAAAGAATTTCTATAAAATACAAGAAACATTGACGTGCAATATTTAAAGAATATCTTATGCTAGAGGAATCTATTAAACTACAATTAAATATTTTACATAAAAAACTATTAAGGATTTAATGGGCTCATAATAATTTCAAAAAGTGCATGTTTTATGGGTGTCTGAATATTTTAATACTATTTCGAATTAATTCCTATAAAAGCAATAAATACAAACTCATTAAATACATTTATAGGGCTTTTCAAAGAAATTTATGAGTACTTTGATAATTTTGCTATTGCACGCTTTTTTTATGGGCATAAAACCTTACTGCAAGTGAAAGTGAAAAACAAACAATAAAATATAATCCTGCCACAGTAGCAAAAATACTTATAATATCCTCAAAACTACTTAAACGACTTAAAATATCTTTTGATGCATTAGTGAGCTCAGCTACATTAAGAGCAGCAAGAAAAGAGGTGTCTTTGATCGTTGTAACACATTGTGAAAGAATAGTAGGTGTAACCTTACGATAGCATTGAGGGAAAATAATGTACCATAATGTAAAAGGAAAGCTAAAGCCTTGTGAGCTAGCTGCTTCAAATTGTCCTTTTGGGATAGAGTTAAGCCCACCTCGAATAATTTCTGCCATTACTGATGAGGTATATAAAAAAAGCCCAACAGTTCCAAGCACTGCATAATTAGCAGGGATACCTAACACAGATGGTAACACAAAGCATGCTGCATACATCCATAAAAGTAAGGGTGTATTCCTGAAAATTTCAATATATGTTCCAGAGAGGTAGCCAAAAATTCTTCCTATATTTTTTGTGCCATAATTTCGCATAACAGCCAAAATAGAACCAAAAATAATTGCTCCGCTAGCAGCAAAAAATGCCATAATAATAGTAAGCTTCAAGCCATTTATCAAAGCATAAAAATCAATAATATTCACATCACTATCCTACCAAATGAGCTTTTTTGAGTTTTTCTTCATAGTATCGCATGAGAAGCGATAAAGAATAACAGACAGCAAAATAAAAACTTCCCGCAATAATATAAGCAGGGGCGTAGTTGAGTGTATTCTGTGCATAAGAATCTGTGCGATACATAATCTCTGCACCTGCAATAATCGCTAGAACAGATGTATTTTTAATGAGATTTACCGCTTGATTGGTTGAAGGCGGTAAGATAATCTTAATAGTTTGGGGCAAAATGATATAGAGCATTTGTTGTGCATAGCTAAAACCTTGAGAAGCACTTGCTTCAAATTGCCCTTTTGGAATAGATTGTATTCCACTTCGTACAACCTCACTCATATATGCCCCATGATAGACGCCTATGCCAACCACCCCTATGGTAAAAACATCTAATGTTATGCCAAAAATAGGGGCTTGAGGCAATACGAAATAAAGAAAAAAGAGATTAATGAGCAAGGGTGTATTTTGAAAAAACTCTACATAGGCTCTTGCCCATACCTTGAGAATAACAAACTTGCCTGTTGCCATTAGGGCATGAAAAACACCCAAAACAACAGCAACTATTAAAGCAAGGATGGAAACAGCCAATGTGTAACCAAACCCTTGTATAAAAATATCAATTTCAGAGAAGGTATCAAGCCATCTCCACCATGCAAAAGGCGAATTATTCATCAACAATCCAATCTATTTAAGATTCCATTTTTTTGCTAGCTCATCAATTTGCTCGCGATTATTTTTGACAAAATTATTAACATATTCACTCCATGCTGGATCATTTTTTCTTGTTGCAATGCCATATTCTTGGGGTGAAAAGTCATCATCTAAGATAACATTGTTTTCATCTAAATAGCCTCTTAAAATGGACTTATCTACAGAAAATGCATCAATTCTTTTAGAATCTAAAGCAGCTTTCAAAGAAGGATAGTCTGGATATTCTTGAATATTCACTGTAATACCAGCATTTTGTGCAGCTTCAGAAATAACTTTATTAGTTGTTGCTGCTTGAGCTACACCAATAGTTTTTCCATCAAGGCTTTTGAAGTCAGTGAATCCATTTTCCTTAAGGACAAGTAAGCCAATAGGGTCGCTATAATAAGGCTCTGTAAAATCATAGGTTTTTTTACGCTCTTCTGTGATCGTAAATGTTGCAACAACAGCATCTAATGTACCATTATCTAAAAGAGGTCCTCGTGTTTTTGCAGTAACTGGTTCAAGCTTTAGCTTGCTTTCATCTCCTAATATTTCTTTGGTGAGCATTTTGATCATATCAATTTCAAAGCCCTCAATTTGTTGTGTTTGTGGATTGAGCAACCCAAAATTAGGGGTATCTTTTTTAACCCCTACAACAAATGTGCCTTTAGATTTAATACTCTCTAGTGTTCCACCTTTTGATTCAGCAGAATCTTGAGTGCCACCACCGCAAGCACTAAGCACAAGCCCAGCAAAACTTAAGCTAAAGCCAAGTAATGCTATCTTACATATTTTTGCATACTTCATAAAAACTCCTCAATTACAAGATTAATGTGTCAAAATTTTACTAAGAAAGATTTTTGTTCTCTCACTCTTTGGACGGTCAAAAAAATTTTTTGGTGTGTCGCTTTCAATAATTCTGCCATCTTCCATAAACATGACTCTATCGGCAACTTCTTTAGCAAAGCCCATTTCATGTGTAACCACAACCATTGTTGTGCCCTTTTCTTCTGAAATTTTACGCATTACATCAAGCACTTCTTGCACAGTTTCTGGATCTAATGCTGATGTTGGCTCATCAAAAAGTATAATTTTTTTCTGTGTACAAAGACTGCGTGCAATAGCTACCCTTTGCTGTTGCCCGCCACTTAAGGTAGATGGATAAACTTTTGCTTTTTCTTCAAGTCCAACTACCTTGAGGTATTTATAAGCAATTTCCTCTGCTTCTTGTTTGCTCTTCTTTTGTATTTTTGTTGGTGCTAATGTGAGATTTTCTAAAACAGTCATATGAGGATAGAGATTGAAATGCTGAAAAACCATAGCACAGTATTTACGGCAAATAAGCGATTTTGTTTTATGTGTAAGCTCTATATCATTAATGATAACTTTGCCTGAAGTTACTTCTTCTAATCCATTCATACAGCGAATAGTTGTACTCTTTCCGCTTCCACTTGGACCTATGATAACAAGCTTTTCTCCCTCGTTGATAGTCAGGTTTATATCTTTAAGAACATGATGTTTATCAAACATTTTATTAACATTTTCAAGCTGTATCATAACTTTGCTTCCTTTTAAGATTAAAGTTTGATCTTTGGTATGTTGCACCAGAAACACATATTATAGTTTTGAGTTTATTGTAACAGTTTTTTTTAAAAATTGCAAGGTGTTTTATTCTTAAATATTATCTATAAAAGATACTTTTAGTAACAATTCAAAAGGATAATAAATTTATAAAATATTTAAAACTTATTTTATATTCGCATTTTTGCTATTTGCCCTGTAAAATAAAGATATTTTTCAATGACTAAAAGAGCAATAATTGTTTCGCGTTTTTTGTCAAAAAATTGCTTAACATATTCATGGGCATTGTGAATTATATCCTTTCCTAATTGCGGATACTGGATAAAAAGTTCCATTTTTTCTAATACATCTCCATAATCATCAGCTATTTGTACATAGTGACAGTTTGGAATGAGCCTTCCTTCCATGAACCAAGTTTCATATTTTGGTTTGGGCATAATGGCTAATGAGTTTGAGCTCATAATCCATTTAAGATTACTTGCAACATCATTGCCTTCTAATGAAAGTATGAACTTATATGGTAGATGCCTAGCAATGCTAATTTTTGGTTTTTGCCATTGTTTATGGACTTTTTTATTGCCCGTATGCCCTAAATCGCATAGATGATGATGAAAATATTTTTCAAAAAACTGAATGCGATGAGGTTGATAAACCCCACCACGATAAAAAAGCTTGTTTTTTTTATTATCGAAACTAAAAGGATCTTTTATGAATGTAAAATGTCGTACCTTGTCAAGATTAAGTAGTGTAGAATGAGCAAAATAGTTACAATCAGCAATGGTCTCCTTTATCGGTCGGGATTTCACAAAAGATGGTTGTGGGCAAATATAATTAACATCTCCAAATTGAAAATGTGCTTTTAAATTTTGATTAAAATAACGAGAAAATTCATAGGTGTCAAAATGGTATGTAGAACCTTTGTGGAATCTGACATGAGAGAGCTTTTTAGCATCGCCTTTTAAACAAGTAGGTGCATCAAGCTGACAATAATAATCAACTCGAGATTTGATATATTCAATATCAGGGCGCAAGAGAACATCATGCAATATTTTTTCTCTATCAAGAAATATTCTTGGAGAAAGCATGTATATAAGCCCTTTAAGGTTATAGGTAAAACGATTATTTTTCATAGGTATTTCTCAAGATTATTATTTTGGATTAATTATAGCTGATTTTTTATGGTTTATAATGTTAAAAAGATATAATAACCCCATAATTTCAATTAAGGGATGTTCATGTCTTTAGAATATCGTATTTTATTTGTGTGCATGGGTAATATCTGTCGCTCTCCTTTGGCTGAAGGAATTGCACGCGGTTTATATGAGGGCTGGAGAGATTATAGGCTTGATAATGAACTTAGCATAAATGCAAAAAGAGGAGATATTGTATCTGTTTTTGATTCAGCTGGAATTAGCGGCTTTCATCGTGGAGAGAGCCCATGCAAAGGCTCTCAAGAAGTGGCTAAAGAACATGGGATAGATATTGCTATGCTTCGCTCTCGCCCTGTGAGAATAGCAGATGGAGCAAAATTTGATTATTTAGTGGCTATGGATAGCGAAAATATTTCATCATTAAAAGAAATGGGTTTTGCCCAAAGGCAAATATTAAGGATAGGTGATTTTGGAGATGGACAAGATATTCCAGATCCATATTATTATAGGGATATGCAAGGCTTTGAGATGATTTTTGAAATGCTCTATGGAAGTATTAAAAAATTTTTACAAGAAATAAAAATTCTCAATTAATAACTCATAGTATGTTACTTTATGTAAAATTTTAAATTAATATTATCTTTGTTTAATGATATTATAAGTAAGTATCCCCTAAAATACTCTTAAGATATTATTAAAATTTATAAAATTTAAAAGGAGTATATTATGGGTGCATTAGTTTTGTTGCTCATTGGGATCATTATGTTTGCATTCGGCTGGTTTATATATTCTCGCTTTGTTGCGGGCAAAATTTTGCAGCTCAATGATAAAAATATAACTCCAGCACATGAGCTACGCGATGATGTAGATTATTTTCCAACCAATAAAGTTGTACTTTGGGGGCATCATTTTACGGCTGTGGCTGGAGCAGCACCTATTGTTGGACCCGCAATTGCAGTACAATGGGGGTGGTTGCCTGCATTTTTATGGGTGGTGATTGGTACAGTTTTTTTTGCTGGGATTCATGATATGTCTGCTTTATGGGCAAGCGTAAGAAATCAAGGCAAATCTATTGGGACAGTATGCCAACGGTTTGTTGGCTCTAAGGTTGGGCAACTATTCATGGTGGTAATTTTTCTTGTACTCTTAATGGTAAATGCTGCTTTTGGTGTTATCATTGCTAAAGAATCAGTAGAATACCCCACAACCATTATCCCCGCATGGGGGGCGATAGCTATCGCACTTATTATGGGGCAAGCAATTTATCGTTTTAAGATAAATTTAGGGCTTGTTACCATAGTGGCAGTGGTAGCTTTGTATGCTCTTGTGCCTGTGGGTGTGGCTATACCTATCAGTCTTCCAGAAAATATTGGTGGGTTTGATGCACTGCGTCAATGGGTGGTGATACTCTTTATTTATGCGGGCATTGCTTCTATCTTGCCTGTGTGGATGCTTTTGCAACCTCGAGATTATATTAATGGAATTCAGCTTTTTATTGGGCTTTTGCTTTTGTATGGTTCGATTGTAATTGTCAATCCTCCTGTGCTAGCTCCAGATATTATTCCAGCAATTAAAGAAGGTAATTGGGGCATGCTTGTCCCTGTGCTCTTTATTACTATTGCATGTGGGGCGGTTAGTGGATTCCATGGCATTGTAGCAAGTGGGACAACTTCAAAACAAGTCAATAAAGAAACCGATGTACGCTTTGTGGGCTATCTTGGTGCTGTGGGCGAAGGCTCTTTAGCACTAGGCACAATTATTATCTGTGTTGCTGGTGTAGGGCTTTTGAGTGTAAATGCAGGGCTTAGTCCAGAAACTTGGACAACTATGTTCAAAGGCGGTGCTGGGAATTTTGCCGCTGGTGGCGGAGCAATTGTCGAGCAAGGTGTTGGGCTATCATATTCTGCAGCTTCTACACTTTTTTCACTTATGTTGATTTTGTTTGCAGCCACTACAATGGATGCAGGGATTAGGTTGCAGCGGTATATTATTCAAGAATGGGGTGAGATTTATAAGATTCCGTTTCTTAAGAAAAATAGTCTTGCAACCATTATAGCAGTTGGTACATCTTTCCTTATGGCAATTAATGGTATTGGCGAGGGCGGCAAAAACGAAGTAGCAATTTGGCCTCTTTTTGGAGCAACAAACCAAATTCTTGCATCTTTAACATTGCTCACCGTAGCTGTTATTCTCATTAAAAATAAAAAGGCTGGTGGTTCTTTGGTGGTGCTATGCCCAATGGTATTCATATTGAGCATGGCATTTTGGGGGGCTTTGATTAAAACTCAAGAGTTTTACGCAGCTTCAAATTGGTTGTTATTTGGTATTGATATTTTGGTGCTGATTGTTACTGTTTTAGTGGTGCTATCAGCTCTTTCAACCATTAGTAAAACGCTCAAAGAAGGAAAGGCTGCATGAGATTAATGCAGCTTTTAAAGAATATCAATAATACAATTGAGAAGTTATATTATATTAAATATGGTCCTATGCTCAAAAGAGAGCATAGGGAGATTGATGATTTTTTTATGATTATTACCTTTTCAGAAATGATGGGCATTGAAAATCCTTTTATGTTTTACACGCTTGACATGCTCCCAGAGCTGATGCCTAAGTTTCATACATGGCATAAAAAAATGGGGCTAGCCCATTCAAGCTTTGATAATTTTCCTTGTGTGTGCTGTTGTTAATGGTTCAGGTAATTTTTGTTGGGGGAAAAGGGGGCGTAGGCAAAAGCACAATTGCTAGTGCCCTAGCCCTTAAGCATGCCAAGGCTGGCAAAAAAACTTTGCTTGTTTCCACAGATCCAGCCCATAATCTCCATGATATTTTTAGTATAAAGAATAATGGAAATAATGGATATGTAGCATTGTATGAAAACTTGTTTGTACTTGAGATCAACCCCTCCAAAGAAATAGAGAGCTACATTCAATCAGTTGCACAAGAAACTAAAAAATTTATCGCTGCTTCATCATATGCTATGCTTGATACTTATTATAATAATGTCAAAAAAAATGGTAATGCATTGGAATCTGCACTTTTCGATAAACTCATTCGCCTTATTGTGCAAGATTGTAAAAAAGATAGCTTTCAATGTGTTATTGTAGATACTGCTCCTACAGGGCATACATTGAGGCTTTTTAGTTTGCCTAAAATTCTTAAAGAATGGGGTGAAACACTTTTAAAGCAGCAAGAAAAAAGTAAAATGCTTCAAAGTGTGCTAGGGGATATTCAGAGCAATAGCTTACAAGAACGACTTAAAGAGCGACATTTGCTCTATACAGAATTTTTTAATTTATTGCACAACAAAGAACAAAGTGCAATTTTTTTTGTGCTTAATCCTGAACTCTTACCCATTGAAGAAACAAAAAGGGCAATAGATGACTTAGCTCAAGGACAGCTGAAACCAAAGGCTTTAATCATTAACAAAATCCCTCCCCAAAGTGATGATGCCTTTTTTGCACAGAGGTTTCAAACAAGCAAACATTATATGCAAATTATTGCACAAACTTTTTCATATTTTCCTCTATATTATGTGCCTCTATTTTCTTGTGATATTGTCGGGATTAATGAGCTTGAAAATGTTGCAAAAAGCATAGAGATTAATTTGTCCTCCATACATGATTAAAGGCTTATCCCCTATTAAACTATATTGATTTCAAGTATTTTATACAAATAACTTTGACATGTCGCCTTAAATACCTATTTGAAATAAGCAATAGCACAACACTACCCAACAAGACTCAATAATATATACTCTATCCAACCATAAACCTAAAAACTGTGCGACTTACTTCACCTATAAATATCTATAAATATGAAACAGTGAGTTTAAGTAAGATAAACCATATCTCACTATAAATCCAAAAATTCAAATAACAGAATAAACCTTAAAGAA
>JARHYY010000044.1 GCA_029258405.1 Helicobacteraceae bacterium
AAACAGGAAAGCCTAAGGGCTTTGGTTTTGTAAGCATGGAAGAAGCTAGTGCCCTAAAAGCCATAGAAAACCTTAATGGACATGAATTTATGGGAAGGATACTCAAGGTTAATGAAGCAAGATTCAAAGCTAAATAAATTATTACGATAAATCATTCTCAAAGTCATTGCAGAAATATTAATGAATCTTCTATTTTAAGAGATAAAAACTTTCTTTTCACTTATCGCCTTAAAAGCTTTGAGAGTATTGTGATATTCAATAATAACAAAACCCTTAGCATTGCTTCTATTTCTATTCCCATAAATCATAAATAACTTTTAATATATAGCTTAAGCATATAACATTCATTTCACATATTGAGATAAATAAAGAATACTGTAGATAGCTTGAACCTATTATGGTTTATGGTGAATCATCTTATGGGGACTTAGAAATAGCATTAAAGGGTTATGCTATCGCTAAGCTCCTTACAGTTATCTCTTATTTGTGTTGTATTTACTTATTTTTAAGTATTAATAGCTCTTATCCCGTTTCATTATGTTTTGTGATAGTATGTAATATTATTTATTATAGTAGAATATTGAGTAAATTTTTAAGATTTGTGCTTTATTAAAGTTATGAAATTTATAGTTGTGTTTGTTAATGTATTACATTTGAAAAAATATTATTTAGAAATATTGCTTTAATCATCAATATTTTTTGAAATTTAAAATTAATAAAACAATTAAAAGAGATGTTAAATTACAAGCATTTATCCCAAGCTAAGTATAGTTGGGATTTTTGCTCTTATATATTAAAAAGAATAGCGTGCTTCGATATAGTAGTTTCTTCCTGCACCTGGTCTATATGAGGTGGCATTTTCATAGGTATTATATTCTACATCAAAAAGGTTTCTTACACCCGCATCTACTCTCAAGCCCATAAGACGACTTTTAGCACCAATATTAGTGAGCACATATGAATCTATTGTTTCATAAGTTGTTGTTTTTGAATCGCCATATAAGGTAACATTCCCAAAAATATTCAAATTTTTCAATAGCTCGTAATCCGCACCCGCACTAATTTTATAGGCTGGAACAAGAGGAATCTCTTTACCAGAATCTTTACCTTCAACAATTTTAGCATTAATTAGACTTCCAGAAATATAAGCACTTATAAAATCCCAATCTCCTTCCACGCTAAGTTCAGCACCTATATGTCGTGTTTTATCTATATTGCTGTAAATAACATTCATTACGCCATGCGATCCTTGTGCATCTTGAAATATCATATCTTTTGAAGAAGTATAAAATGTACTTAAAGATGTTAAAATATAATCTGATTGCTCTTTAATACCTATTTCAACAGTATCATAAACTTCTGATTTAATACCATTGAATTCAAAACCTCTTGTTGGGTGAGTATTAACAAGTTGAGAAGGTGTAGGGGAAATAAAACCTCTTTCATATTTTGTGTATATTTTACCTGTATCTGAATAACTCACTGTAGGAGTAATTTCATAGGCATAATTATTAGAATTTCTTTTACCATCAAAACCCATATCAAACATATTGTTCTTATAGCGTTCCCTTGAAATATCATATAAAGCATATTCATATCTCATACCAAGTAATAAAGAAAAAAGCTGACTAAAATCATGTCTTTCCACAAAGAATAAAGAGTTTGATAATTTATTTGTTTCTATAGAAGCACTTTTTTTATCAAATATTAAACTTGATGTTAGAGCTTCTTGGTTAGATAAATCATATCCAACAATAAAATTTCCGCCATTATTGCTTGCACCATAATACCATTTTAGCTTTGTATTTAAGCCAAAGATATTATCCTCAAAATAACTTCCCTTTTGAACGCCTTTATCATACTCCATTTTACTATGCCTATAAAAGCCCATCAAATTAGCCTCTAAAATTTTATTGAAGTTATTTTGATATTCCATCAAAGCATCATATCTTGTGTTTGTTGCATTTGTAGGCACGATAGAATTTGTATTTGGATTAGGGTCTGATTTTTCAAACAATGGTGCTTGTGCAATTTCAGCTTGATAGTAACTACCTTTCATTCTAATTTTTTGTGCATCACTTATTAAATAATTTGCATCTAAAGAACCATAAAAACCATTTTCCTCTTCATTCTCAATATGAGTTTTCTCATTAAATGCTTGTATGCTTCCTTTTATATAAAAAGAATCAATAATTTTTTTACCAACACTTGCCCCATACTGCCCAAACAAGTTACCATTTGACTCATAAGCCCCACCTTTTACATAGAGGTTAGCAAAAAAATCTCTCAAAGATTGCTTCGTGATAATATTAACTACACCACCTTTTGTACCACTTCCATACAGTACAGAACCACCACCTGGGATAATTTCTATCCTCTCAATATCCTCTATATCAATGGTGTCATAAGGCGTTAATCCATGTGAATTATCTAATCCATTTGTAACTACACCATCAATCATAACTTTTACATGTGTTTTGGCATTTTTTCCTTGCCCTCTTAAATCAATTTCATTTCCAAAGCCTGAATCGCTAAATGTAATACTTGGTGCTTGTTGTAGAATTTCTTCAACACTTGTGTAACCTTTATTGCTAAAACTTTCTTTGTCAATAATATGAATACTGCGACTTTCACTGCCAATTTCTTCCTCAAAACCAGTAGCACTTACAAGTGTTTTTTGAAGTTTAGTTTCTACAACATCTTGAGCGAAACAATATATGCTAAGAACAGCACTTAATGCTATAATTTTTTTCATACATACTTTCCTTAAAAATAAATATACTAATAATAACTATTATTAATTTAAATAACTATTAAACCATAAAAATAATAATCAAAACAATTATTTTTTTGGAAACATAAAACATATCAATTATGCTTTATGTTCTCTTGTGCTATACTTATTTTAAGCTTAAAAGCTCTTGATATAGCGATTCAATTTCAGAAATAATTCTAGGCGAGCCTCTTAATAATAAAGAAGCATTAACAGGCAGGATATTCCCTTGCTTGAATGCCTTTGTGGATTTAAGAAGTGGGTTTGTTTTATAGAGTTCTTCTGCACGCTTTAAAGTTAAGCCATATAAAATAAAATCAGGATCAGATTGCAAGATGTATTCTTGATTTAAGATAGGCTTATCTCCAACGCTCTCATGAGCTATATTTTCCACCCCAAGAACTGACAATATATCACCAGGGAGCGTATTTTTGCCAAATGCCATTAGAGGTGCACTTGTATAGAAGAATACACCTTTTTTTCCAATAGGGTGATTTTTAAATTTTTGCATACTTTCATTAAAGGTAGCAATAATAGCATCAGCTTCTTTTTCTTTACCAGTAACCTGAGCAATTTTTTTAATATTACTTAAAATTTCTTCTAAAGTATCTGCCTTAAGAAAAAATGATTCAATATTCACCCTCTGTAAGTCTTCCTTAAGATTTGTAGAATGGTAACTTAAAATAACAAGCTTTGGATTTAAAGCAATAATCTTTTCTAAAGAAGGTTTTGAATATGTCCCTACTGTTGGAAGATTTTGTGTTTTGTCATAGGGATATATTTCATTACTTTGCAAAGAAGCTATCGCAGCAATTCTATCTTCAGCGTTGAGCATATAAAAAATCTCAACACCTGCTGGATCAAGTACAATAATATCAGCTTTTCCAAATAAAAACTGACAAACCAACGCCAAAAACAAAAATATTTTTTTCATGTTTTATCCTTATTTTTTAATAATAACACATGGTCGAGAATTATGAGAAACAATATCGCACGAAAAACCATAGATTTCCTCTAAGATTTTTGGTTGAAACACTTCCTCTACACTACCTTCATATCGTATTTCTCCATGCTTCATTAAAATAATATGATGGCAAAATAGTGCAGCCAAATTGAGATCATGCAAAACAATAATTGCTAATTTATTTTCTTTTTGTACATATTTCTCGCAAACCTTCATCATATCAATAGCATAATTAATATCCAATGCACTTGTTGGTTCATCTAAAAGTAAAATTTGTGGGTTTCCTATTAATGCTCTTGCAAGCAATACTCTTTGAAATTCTCCACCGCTTAATGATAGTGCTAGACGATTCATGAAAACATCAACACGAAGGAGTTGTGCAATTTTATTCACAATATTTTTATCTTCTTGATCATAACCCGTGAAGATATTTTTTATATGAGAGTATCTTCCCATATAAAGAATATCTTTTACTAGCAAAGGCATATTTAAACCAGATTTTTGCGGCACAAAACCAATGATTTGAGAGAGTCTTTTATGTGAATAATCTTTTACCGATACTCCATTACATAAAATATCGCCTTTTTCAGGCTTTAAAACCTGTAAGATATTTTTTATAAGGGTGCTTTTTCCGCAACCATTTGGTCCTAAAATTCCTACAAACTCCCCTTGCTTAACCTTAAAATTAATATTTTTTAATAAGGGTTTATCATAACCAAAGAATATATTCTTAATCTCTAGGCTTATATCGTTCATTAAATGCTACCTCGCCTACTCATAGCTAAATACAAGAAAAAGGGTGCTCCAAAAAACGCTGTGATAATACCAATAGGAATTTCCACGGGATCAAGCATAGTTCGTCCAAAGGTATCGCATACCAATAAAAATAAACCACCAAAAAGTGCGCTCAATGGTAAAAGAGCAACATTGCTACTACTCCTTATTAAGAGTCTAATAGCATGTGGTATAATCAATCCTACAAAGCCTATTAAACCTGTAAAGGCAACAGAAAAGGCAATTGATAAAGATGAAACAATCAAGAGGGTTCTCTTGAGCCTTGCTGTATCTACACCTAAACTTTTTGCTTCATCATCTCCTAAAAGCATGACATCAAGCTCATGACGCTTAAAATAGAAATATATCATAGAAAAAATTGCTGGAACGCTTAAGAGATAAACCTTTTGCCATGAAGCTGAACCAAAATAGCCCATAAGCCAAGAAACGATCTTAAAACTATCTTCGCCAATAAGATAAACGGCAAATGAAGTGAAAGCACCCAAGAAAGACGATAATGCTATACCTACAATAAGCAAGGTGGCAATTCCACCTCTCCTTGAAATTTTGAAAATGATAAGAGAGAAAACAGCACAACTTATAAACCCAAGCAAGCCATAGGCAATATCAGGTAAATCAAAAAGATAAGCAACTACAGCACCAAATGTAGCACTTGCTGCAATACCAATTACATAAGGATCAGCAATGGGGTTAGCGAATAAACTTTGCACAATAGCTCCAGAACTTGCTAAGAGCATTCCTACAAGTAAAGCCATAAGAATTCTAGGCATGCGTATTTCATACAATATAAGAGATGTATTTTGGCTAATCGTTTCTCCTATAATACTTTTATAAATATCATTAAAGCTTATCGGTACACTCCCGATACTTAAAGAAACCACCATAGCAATAACAATCAACACACTCAATACAATAAATAATTTTAAGCTCATTCAGAATCCTAACTTAAAGAATATCAAATATTCAATATAATAAAAAATATCATTTTTAATATTAAAATATTACCCTCAAATTCCTTATTTAAAGCTTAAAATTTTGTTGCTTACTTACATGCAAAAATCACAGATGCACTTAATGCTATTTCCTTTTCTTTAACAATGGGAGCATGTGCAGTAGAAGTTGATTTTAGAATTTCAGCTTGTCTTGGTGCTATATGTTCTTGATCCCCAAAAAATAAAGAATAAATCTCACAATCTTTCTTAAATCTTTGTGAGTACTCTAAGGCAAGCTCTTCAGCCTTTAAAAAAATTTCATTATAAAGTTTTTCTTTATGGTTTCTTATTTCTTGAGTGCTTAAACTCATATTGAGTGCCGGAATATTTAAAGAAATATACTTATAATCTTTAAGAATACTATCAATATCACGCAATAAAGTATTATAAGTTTCAATTTGTTCTTGAGTGATTTTACATTCAAGATATGAATTCAAACGGTGCCCTGTAATATCATTATTATCTCCAGAATAATTATATATAGGATATACATCATAGCTTCCACCGGTACAAAAATCTTCTTGAGATACTCGTTTTAAAATTTTTGCAAATATATCACTAATAATGGCTTTATCTTCATCATTTAATTCTGTTTTATGCCCTAAAAAATCACTCGCACTAAAAGTTGGTCTTGAATAAAAGGTGTTTGGCAATACATTTGTAGAAACCTCTATTTGACGACTAATCTCCATTGCTAATGGCGATGAATTGTAGGTAAATATTTTTTGTGTAAAGCTCTCAAATAATATTCCACTCAAAAATACTACAAATAGTACTACCAATACAACAACGGATTTCATTGAATGCAAAAGCTGCATAATATTCTCCTCAAAATTTAATTTTATATTATATCATAAAGCCTATAAATTCAATATAGCCACTTTAATAAAATCAAATAATTTTTATGTTTTTTAGCAATAACTAAATTCCTTAGCATTACCACTATCTTTCTTCACCCTAAACCCCAAACAAGCTTTTTTTAATATAGAGCTTGAGCATAAATACTCATTTTGCCTCTTAATACAATAAAGAATCTTTTATGAAAGTTTATTATTTACTTTTGCTCTTTAATCTTTATTTATCCTTGCTCTATCATATTGTTTTATATATACTAAGTTATATAATCATAAAGCTATATGCTTCATAGAGCTTATAGGAATATTTTACCAATACCCAACTTTAATATTATCTCCACATCTCCCCACCCTAAACCCTAAGCATTAACACTCCCCCAAACCACATAACCATTTTAATACATAAGCACTTAACAGAGCTTGCCATATGTAATATTCATGTATCTCATAAGATATA
>JARHYY010000092.1 GCA_029258405.1 Helicobacteraceae bacterium
TAGCTTTTGCTTCAATTGGGACTCACTCCCTCATTTGAATTTGTAGAATTTATAGTGAGATATAGTATATTTTACTTAAACTCACTGTTTTATGCTTGTAAATATTTGTAGGGGAACAAGTTGCACAGTTATATCACCTAAGCTCTACAAGCTTTAAAGGCTTAGGTAGTGATGAGTATAAAACTTGATATGTTTAGTTAAATCTATGCATAAGTTAATATATGCAACACATTAATACTATAGAGAAATATCTTCATGATATAAATCTTGAGCTAAAGCATTCAAAAGACTCAAATCTCTTAAGAGATAAAATGAGTGATAAATCAGTGCTCTGTTTTATCACTTTTGGCGAGCTATATCAAATGCTTATGTATTAAAATGCTTGTTTGGTTTGAGTGGGGGGGGTATAGTTAATGGGGTAGATGGTGCTATACTCTTTACTCTACTAAGAAAAAGCTCGATAATTAATCCTCAATGTGTAAGTTTTTGGCGGGATAAAAATATTTAAAAGAATAGTATTAAATAGTGTATCGCTTGACAAAGTTTTCAAAATAATCAATAATTGCATCAACAGCCTCAATGGCTTTGTGAAGTTTTCTATCATAAACAGCTTGCAAAATATGGCGATGGAGTTCTTTTACCTCGTTGTGTTGCCCTTGTTGGGCATAACGATACCAAAAACGCCTTGAAAGTCCTTGTGTGTTTCTAAGTTCTTCATAAATAAAATAATTTTTTGATGCTTTTGACAAAACTTCTTGTCTTTTTTGGAGCCAATTCATAAATTCCGATTCACTTGTAGTATCAATTTGCTTTAAAAGTTCTCTAATATTTTCTTCATCGTTTTGAGTGAATCGTTTTATCGCACATTCAACACAAACCTTTAAAATCACTCTTCTGATTTCTAAAAGCTGCAATTGCACAGAGGCATTAATCTCTGGAATAACAATACCTGCTTTTGTAATATTCACTAAATACCGTTTTGAAAGCAATAATAAAGCCTCTCTTACAGGTGTTCTACCTGCCCCTAGCATATCTGCAATTTGTTTTTCTGTCAAAATGCTGCCCGGTTCAATTTCACAAAAAACAATTTTCCGCTCAAGCTCTTCATAGACTTGCTCAGTAATTGTTTTATCTTTTAATCTTTTTATCTTGATATTCATTGCATACCTTAATCATGCATATTTTTACTTAAAAAATATTTTCTACAAGTTTTAAAACCGTTTAACATTATACCAAAATTTTGTTTTTTTATGAATAAGCAAATAGTATATCAAGCATATTTTACTAGTATTATTGTTGGTATGGTACTTGTGGTGGAGAATATGTTTGTTGCTGATAAGAATTTTGTGGATAATTTTGGTAATAATAGTTTTGGTTTGGCTGTTGATAGGGTTGAGGTTGTACATTGGGTTGATAATTTTGTTGCTGGTAAGGGTTGTATTGTTGTTGCTGATAAGAATTTTGTGGATGAACTTGTCCTTGCTGCCATGGATTATTTGGAGATTGCTGCGGTTGATACTGTTGAGGCTGATACTGTTGTGTTGTTTGTGGCAAAGGTATGTTTGCATCTCGCAAAACAGTTCGTGGGGTGATATCAACAGAAGTATCATATGTCCACATAGAGCCTGTAAGTGGATCCACAATAAGCCAACCCAATAACCCCCAAGAAAAGAAATTGCCAATAATATATGATGGTGCAATACTAGCACGAAGCATGGCAGAAGAAACTTCTTGTCCATTCATATAGGCAATAAATCTATATTCTGGTCGTTCAAAATACCCAATATCTCGTTGCAAATAAAGATCTGTTGGTGCAGCCCCCTGTTTTACAATTTTCCCATGCTTATCAAACACGACAAATGATACAGGCATAGAACTTGTAACTTTTACCGTAGAATCAATATCACTACTATTTACAATGGTGGCACACCCTCCCCCTAATAAACTTAAAATAGTTGATATTATCGCAATGTTTTTTGATGTCATATTATTCTCCTTTATTGTCATCCCAAAAATCTTCAAAAACTTCATCAAGGAAATAAATATTTTTATATCCTTTAAGTACTAAATCATTGCCTATAAGCGAAACAGTATGCCCGCTATAACATTGCAATAAAACTTTTTTATCAGCATTGCTTTCAATGATATTAAGTAATTCTTCATAATCACCCACATGTATAGCATTCAAAAAATGCCTAGATTCATAATCTTGTTTATGGCGAATATCAACAATTATATAATCATCTGGATTAAAACTATCAAAATGGACAGCATAGGCATAGCTATGATTTCTTTTGCCATAAACAGGTAATTTTTCTTTTTGCATAAACAAACCTTAATGTATTGAGATAGGTAAATTCTTTTCTTCTTTATGAATTTCCGACTTATTAGCCAGCTGTTCTAAAAAAACAGTGGCATAAGAACCTTTTGGCAGAGAAAAGCATAATTCTACATGAGCATGCTCTTTAATATAGTGCATTTCTATATTATCAATATACACCCATGCTTCTCGCCTTCCTCCTTGTTCTTTCAATGCCTTTTGAATAAAGTTTTCTTCAAAAAAGGCAGCATTATCTTGTGCTCTTTTTGCCTTTGTCCCAGAAATAAGCCCTGTAGGCACAATTTGCTTTTGAATAAATCGCTCTGATTCTGTAGCTACATCTTGTGCATAAAAAAATTTTCCATAGGGATAATGCACCATAATATCACCTTGCAAAATTTTAAAAAACTGTGCTTGTTGCTGAATGCTTTTATCGACAAAAGGATATTGAGCACAAATATATGCCATATCAAAACCACAAAAAAGATGAGAAAACTTTACTCGCTCATAAAGCCAAGCATTAAAATAATGACTTTGCAAAGCAGAAAATAAAAACTGCCTTTTTACTTTATCTCTCATTTTTTGTTGAGTGTTTATAATATCATAGGCTAGTTTATAGTTATCTTCATTCAAGCCAAAACGCTGATAGCCAAAATAATTTGCCATGCCTTTTTCTTGAAGTTGTTGCAATGCTGTTTCAATAAGTTTTGCACTTATAGGTGTAACTTTCTTAAGTCGCATAAAAAAACGATTGCCCTTCAAATGTCCTCTGCGTATTTTATTAGTGTGATAATCTATCTTAAGAATTTTGATGAGTGCATGCTCAAATTTTTCAACAGCAACGAGATATTTTTTTGGCAGGCTTATTATCTGTGTGGTTAAGGCATTTTTGTCTTTAAGCCCAGCATAACCTATTTCATATTTTTTTGCACCAATAATACTGCATAAGTGCTCTACAAGCTCAAAGGTGCTTAGTTTTTTCTTCCTTATGGTTATATAGAGATGCTCTCCTTTTCCGCTTGCTGTATATAAAGGGATTTCATTTACAACAAAATCCCTTATAGAGCTAGAGAAGTAAAAATCTATGGGTGCATGGCTCAACGCACCTACCCGTTTTATAGGCTGCAAAAAAAGGTTGTCATTCTTGTAACTATGCATCAAAAAACATTTAAGCCACTATTCCAAAGGCAGGGGGAGACATTTGAACTTTTTGTAGATTATTCATATTTTCTTTATAAATTTTCACACCCTGATTCTTTTTGAGCTCTTCTGTAAATTCTTCAGATAGTCTCATTTGAGCTTTCATTTCCATCATAGCTGCACTTGCTGCAACCCTATAATCTTGAGGGCTTGGGTCGCTTGGAGCTAGGGCAGCAGCCTGTATTTGTCTTGCTTTGTCAATGTCTTTTTTTGCATCTCCTGTTTCTGATGTGTCAATGGATACTTCTCCTGCTGTGGCATATAAAACACCATCTGGTCCTTCAGTATAAGAATAGCTTGCCCCACCTCGAACAAGACTGCCTCCAACACTTAAATGAGCAGATTCATGATTTTTCACATTTGTGTCTATTATTTTTAGCTCTTTAACTAATTGTATTTCTGAATCGCTCAATACTTCGCCATCTTTGCCCTTTGGCTTTCCTATATCTTCTGCTTTTTCTTGAGCTTGCTCGTCTCCTGTTTGCATCTCTTCATCAAGTGGTGATTGAGAACGCTCCAGAGCTTTTAACTCAGCTTGTTCTTGGGCTTCTTTTTGTGCCTTTTCCTCAAGAAACATATCAGATTTTGCCTGAATAAGTGCCATTTTGATTTGTTTATCTTGAGTAGTTAATTCATCATCAAAAGCAATTTGTTGAAGCTGTGCATGACGAATTTCATTTTCCAATGTAAAACGCACAATATCATTTTGTATATTCCTATCTTGAGTAAAAGGGGATATAGGCTGTTTATAAAGACTCTCCTTAAGCATATCAGCCACTTTATTGCCAAGCTGTAAAGAAACCATATCCCACCAATCTACTCTAGGTGCATTAAAGAAAACAGGATTAGTTGGATTAATGGGTGCAATACGACCATCATTTGCTACAGGCATTATTGTATTGTAAGAATTATTATTTATTTTCATCAACCCTACTCCTTTCTTAAAAACCTTAATCCTAAATTAAATTAGTGGAACTTTAACCTATCAAGTAATACATATATTATAAGCTAAAAAAAGTAAATTGCATACATTTCCAAATATTAAATCGTTTTTTCTCAAAAAAAGTTTAACATTTTTTACCCACTTGACAAACATAGCTTTTTAGAATACAATATTTGTATTCGTTTTGATGTGTTTTTAAAACAAATTTAAAACATAAGGGTGATTAAACCACTTATATCACTTACTAGATTCTAAAGCTCAAGTCTTAAACAATAAACTTCAATGCAATAAAAAAATGAAAGGGTCAAAACAAAAAAAGGATTCCAAAAATAATGAGTGAAAACACTAACAATAGCACTAATGTGTACAGAAACAACCATAATAGCCATAATGGTTCCCCTAAGGTTCGCACACATACCCCAGTAGAAGGTTATAATATAGAGGAACTTCGCTCACAGCCACTTGAAAGCATTCTTAAGATAGCAAATGAATTAGGGGTAGAAAACCCTCAAGAATATCGTAGGCAGGAACTCATTTTTGAGATACTCAAAACACAGGTTAGCAAAGGTGGCTTCATACTTTTTACAGGCATACTTGAAGTAACATCTGAGGGGCATGGATTTTTAAGAGCAATGAATGAAAACCTTTCTGATTCTCAAAATGATGCCTATGTAAGCAATACGCAAATACGCAAATTTGCCTTGCGTAATGGTGATATTGTTACTGGGCAAGTTCGTCCGCCAAAAGAACAAGAGCGATATTATGCCCTGCTGAAAATTGAAGCTATTAATTATCAAACTTTTGAAGAAATGAAAAATCGCCCATTGTTTGATAACCTTACCCCACTTTTTCCCACAAAACAGCTCAAACTTGAATATCATAATAAAAAAATCACAGGACGAATGCTTGATTTATTCTCTCCTATTGGAAAAGGGCAAAGAGCTTTAATTGTTGCTCCACCAAGAACAGGAAAAACAGAGCTCATGAAAGAGCTCGCCCATGGAATCGAATATAATCACCCCGAAGTGGAACTCATTGTTTTATTGGTTGATGAACGCCCAGAGGAAGTTACAGACATGGAGCGTTGTGTTAAAGGTGAAGTATATAGCTCTACATTTGATGTGCCTGCTATCAATCATATTCGCGTTGCAGAACTTGTTGTGGAAAAAGCAAAACGAAGTGTTGAGATGAAAAAAGATGTTGTTATATTGCTTGATTCTATTACGCGTTTAGCTAGGGCTTATAACACTGCAACACCAAGCAGTGGAAAAGTTTTAAGCGGTGGAGTAGATGCTAATGCACTTCATAAGCCCAAGCGTTTTTTTGGAGCAGCTCGCAATGTCGAACAAGGGGGCAGCCTTACTATTATAGCCACAGCACTTATAGAAACTGGCTCAAGAATGGATGAGGTTATATTTGAAGAATTTAAAGGCACAGGAAATGCTGAAATTGTGCTTGCAAGACATATTGCTGATAGGAGAATATATCCTGCAATGGATATTCTCAAATCTGGAACACGAAAAGAAGAAATATTGCTTGGCACAGAAAAACTCCAAAAAGTATGGGCATTAAGAAATGTGATGCAACAAATGAGCAATGAAGTTGAGGCATTAACATTCCTTTATGATAAAATGCGTGATACAAAAGATAATGAAGAATTTTTAAGTATAATGAATGAGAGCTAATTGATAAAGCATTTAAAAAAAGTACTTAAAATACACAAAAAATTAAAGGAGCATATATGAAAGTATTGCTTTTAGAAGATGTTAAAGGGCTAGGAAAGGCTGGAGAAGTACATGAAGTAAAAGATGGCTATGGAAAAAACTTTCTTGTAGGTAAAAATCTCGCTTTAGTAGCAAGCAATGCAGTAATCAACCGCTACAATGCAGAACAGAGAAAAAAAGAACAACAAGAAATTATGCGTAAAGAAAAATATGAAAAAATAGCACAAGAACTCTCTATGCTTGAATGTATTTATCGTGCCAAAGTAGGTCAAAATGGAATGCTTCAGGGAGCTATCACTAAAGAAGATATTGCTTCTATATTAGCACAACAGCATAATATCGATATAGATAAAAAAGGTATTGAGCTTTCTGCTCCTATAAAAAAAACAGGTGTATATGATCTTGAAGTCAAACTTTATGCAGGTATAAAAGCAACTTTTAAACTCGATGTTCAAGGGGAATGATTTATGTTTCATGCAACAACCATATTAGCATATAAGGGTGCAAACTGTTCAGTTATTGGTGGAGATGGGCAAGTGAGTGCTGGCAATTGTATCATGAAAGGCAATGCTACTAAAATCCGTACACTTTATAATGGAAAAATCTTAAGCGGGTTTGCAGGGAGTACTGCTGATGCATTTACGCTTTTTGATATGTTTGAGCGAATACTAGAGAATCGCAAGGGCGATTTAATGAAATCAGTCATTGATTTTGCAAAAGAATGGAGAAAAGACAAATTTTTAAGACGACTAGAAGCTATGATGATTGTGCTCAATCGTTCGCATTTATTTATTTTAAGTGGTACCGGAGATGTTATAGAACCAGAGGATGGTGTAATTGCTGCAATAGGAAGTGGAGGAAACTATGCTATTTCAGCAGCAAGGGCATTATATAGACATAATAAAGAAATAGATGAAGAAACTCTTGTGCGAGAATCTTTGCAAATTGCTGGAGAAATCTGCATTTATACTAATACTAATATTAAAATTTTAAAATTAGAGCAAAGCGAGGAAAAACCGTGAAAGAAGAAATGACTCCAAGGGAGATTGTTAGTTATCTTGATGAATATATTATTGGACAAAAAGAAGCAAAGAAACGAGTAGCCATAGCATTAAGAAATCGCTATAGGCGAAAAAAGCTAAGCAAAGAATTACAAGATGAAGTTGTGCCTAAAAATATCCTTATGATAGGTTCAACAGGTGTAGGTAAAACAGAAATTGCAAGAAGAATGGCAAAAATACTAGGTTTGCCTTTTATTAAGGTGGAGGCAAGTAAATATACAGAAGTTGGTTTTGTGGGCAGAGATGTAGAATCTATGGTGAGAGATCTTACTAATGCATCAATTATGCTTGTTAAAGAAGAACAAAAAGAAAAAAATCAAGATGCTATCCATAACTATGTCATTAATAAAATCACACAAAAACTCTTGCCCCCTTTGCCCAAAGGAACAACACATTCTAAGCAAGATGAGTACAACCTTTCATATGAAAAAATGAAAAAAAAAGTTATCGATGGCAGTGTAGATCATCTTAAAATTGAAATAGAAATACCCAAAAAAAGCATCGAATTTCAAGAGGGTAATTTACCGCCAGAAATAATAAGAATCCAAGAATCACTTACAAAAGTCTTTATTAGTAACAATAAAGATACACCAAAAAAAGAAGTAACTGTTGCAGAAGCAAAAGAATTGCTCAAGATAGAAGCCAGTGAAGAATTGCTTGATATGGATTCTATTCGTATAGAAGGATTAAAAAGGGCTGAAGATGATGGTATAATTTTCATTGATGAAATTGATAAAATTGCTGTTTCTCAAGGAAATTCAAGCCGACAAGATCCAAGCAAAGAAGGCGTACAAAGAGATTTGCTCCCCATTGTTGAGGGTAGCAGCGTAAGCACAAAATATGGACAAATTAAAACAGATCATATATTATTCATTGCTGCTGGTGCTTTTCATTTAAGCAAGCCTAGTGATCTTATCCCAGAACTTCAAGGGCGTTTTCCTTTGCGGGTAGAGCTCGATTCGTTAGATGAGGAAACATTATACCAAATACTAACACAGCCCAAAAACTCTTTGCTCAAACAATATATTGCCTTGATGAAAACAGAAGATGTTGAAATTATTTTTGATGATTCAGCCATAAGGGCATTAGCAAAACTTTCACAAAGAGCAAATGAAAAAACAGAGGACATAGGAGCAAGAAGATTGCATACTGTTCTTGAAAAAGTGCTTGAAGATATAAGCTTTGAAGCAGATAACTATAAAGGGCAGCAAGTTCATATTACTGAAATGATTGTCCATAATGCTCTTGATACATTGGTAGAAAATACAGATGTGGCACGCTATATTTTATAATAGTATCATTGGGAAACAATAAAGAAATGACAATTTCTCAAGCAGGTTTTGTAGCAATAGTTGGGCGACCTAACGCGGGCAAAAGCACGCTTTTAAACGCTCTATCGCAAGAGCATCTTGCCATGGTTTCACGCAAGGCAAATGCAACGAGAAAGCGGCTTAATAGCATTGTTCTTTACCAAAATGCACAAATCATATTCGTGGATACACCCGGTATTCATTATCAAGAAAAATTATTAAATCAATTTATGCTTAAAGAAGCACTTAAGGCAATGGGAGATTGTGATTTATTGTTATTTTTAGCACCAATAACAGATAATGTTAATCTGTATCAAGATTTTTTGAAACTTTCAGAAGGCAAAAAACATATCTTATTGCTTACTAAAATAGATACCATACCATCAAAACACCTTCTTGAGTATATATCACGATACATGCCTTATCAAAATTGCTACCAAGCACTTATCCCTATTACTTCTAAACAAAAAAATTATAATGTTATTTTTGAGGAGATTATAAAACATATCCCCAAATCACCCGCTCTTTTTGATGAAGAAATCATTACTACAGAACATACAAGAACATTATATAAAGAAATGATAAGAGAAGCTCTTTTTGAATTTACAAGCGATGAAGTACCATATCAAAGCGATGTTCTTATAAACCAATTTAGCGAAAAAATACAAATAGACATTATCAAAGCAACTATCATTACCCATACAGAGAGCCAAAAAGCACTTATTATAGGAAAAAATGGAAGCAATATTAAGAAAATCAGCACGAAAAGTCGTTTGATGATAGAGCAGTTTGGACAAAAAAAAGTTTTTTTAGAAATCTTTGTGAAGACCTCTAAAGGCTGGAGCAACAAAAAAGAAAAGCTTAAACAATTTGGATACAATATTGATGAATACTAAGGAGAATTAATGCGAAAATTATTGCTCGTATCTTTCTTGATAGCACAGCAAGGTTATGCTGCCTCGTTTGACTATGTGAAAGCTTACAGACAAGGAGGTATGCAAGCTATCGAAAAGCAAATACAACAAGAGCTCATAAGCCATGAATATTGGCTTGAATCTCTTAAAGATACTGATGTAAGATTAGGCTATTATGAAAGTGTAGAATTTGTATTTGTAGCAAATAAACAAAATTCTACATTAAAATTATTTGAAAATAAAGATAATAAGCTCCAAGAAACCTTTAGTTTAAATTCCCTTATGGGTTTAAAACCGGGTGATAAGATGGTTGAAGGAGACCTAAAGACACCCATAGGATCTTATGATCTCACAGCTAAGCTTACGAAACTCGATCAATTTTATGGACCTCTTGCTTATGTAACTTCTTATCCCAATACCTATGATAAAGTTCAAGAAAAAACAGGGTATGGAATATGGATCCATGGACTTCCGCTAAATGGTGACAGAGAAATAAATACAAGGGGTTGCATAGCCATAGATAATAATATCTTAAGTGATATAGATAAGCTTATTAATCATAAAAAAACAATATTGATTACAGCTGATGGCACACCTCCAGAAATAACAAAAAGCCAAATTGCTACTCTCTTGACATCTCTATTTGTATGGAGAAAAGCATGGGAAGAAAACAATCTTCAAAATTACATAAACTTTTATGACAAAGATAATTTTAAACGATTTGATAGAATGGACTTTAATGATTTTATAGATTATAAAAAGCGTATTTTTTCTAAAAATGAAAAGAAGATAATTATATTTAGTGATATTAATATCTCTCCATATCCTAATGAAAAGGGTGAATTGCTTTTTAAGATTTCGTTTCATGAGCAGTATCGTGCATCAGGAGGTTATCGCTTTGAAGGCAATAAAGAACTTTATGTAAAACTTTATGATGAAAATATGAAAATTCTTGCAGAAAAGTAAGAAGTAAAGAATATTTGTAAAAATATTATGTTTATTATTGAATCAAATTTATACGCCATCATTCTTGCTACAATAACGATTCTTGCTGTACTTAATCCATTTGGTAATCTGCCACAGTTTATATCTATGACTGATGGTTTAGAAGCATCTATACGAAAAAAACTATTCCGCAATATCGTCTTTACTGCTTTTTGTATTGTTTTAATTTTTCTTTTCTCTGGTCCTTTTATAATGACTTATATATTCAATGTAACCCTTGATGATGTAAAGGTTGCTGGAGGGCTGATATTGATTGTGATGGGCTTAAGAAATCTACTTTTTTCATCAACCATACAAGATTATTCTCAATATCAAAAAATGAGTTTTGAGGATTTATTTAAACATAGCATTATCCCTATGTCATTCCCTATGCTTGTTGGTCCGGGAACGCTTGCTGCAGTCATTGTTATCTCTGAAGAAAAAAATATGTTTATTGCTGTTGGTGCTGTCATTACTGCTTTTATATTTATTTTTATACTTTTTCACTATGCAGCTACTATTGAAAAAATCCTTGGAAAACTTGTTTTATATGTCTTTTCTCGAATTGCATTGGTTTTTATTGTTGCCATTGGCATTAAAATGCTTATACTAGGGCTAAAGAGCATACTTATTTTATAAAACATCAAAGGAGCAATATGGTACTCAATGAAGAACAAAAAGAAGTTATAGAAATTTCAAAAAACATGAAAAAGGGAGAAATACTTAAAATTCAATCTCCAGCTGGATCTGGAAAAACCTTTATATTACTTGAAATTGCTCGACAAAATCCAAACTCCTCATTTCTCTATCTTGCTTTCAATCGTTCCATTATTCAAGAAATATCACATAAAACCACACCAAACACCACCATAAAAACAACTCATAGTCTTGCTTATCAACACATTGTCAAAACGCATTATAGAGGAATAACTGTAAGAGGGGAATATAAGGCATTAGAGATTAAACAACTTTTAAAAGAAAAAAGGAGAAGTTATGAACAGCTCTCACTCGTTAAACAAATATTTGAAGATTATTGTCATAGCGATGAAAAAAGTATTGATATACAAAATAGTGCCGAACATCAAGATGCATTTGAATTATATCAGATGATGAAGAAAGGCGTAATCCCTATTACCCATTCATTCTACCTTAAAGAATACCAACTTTTACCTGCAAAAGAAAAAAAACTTGACATGTATGATTTCATCTTGCTTGATGAAGCTCAAGATACTAATAGAGTAACCCTTGATATATTTCTCAATAGCCCTAATAAAAAAATACTTGTTGGCGATGAGCATCAAAGTATTTATGGTTTTCGAGGTGCTTTTAATGCCATGAGCAATTTTAGGGCTGATTATGAAGTATATCTTACCTATTGTTTTCGTACGCCCCAAGAATATCTCAATAAAGCTACTTTTTTCATTAATACTTTCAAGAAAAATATTAAAAAGGTAGCCATTACTGAATATCGTTCCTATTTTTCAGAAGCTCAAGAAAGCACTTCAGCTATTATCACAAGAACGAATGCTAAAATATTTGAAACTATTGCTAACAATACATGTAACAATGTTAGACCTTTTAAAGACCCAAGAGAAACTTTTGCATTAATATTGAACTTAAAAAGCCTATATGATAACAAAAAACATGAGATTGTATCCCCCCATTTACAATATCTTAAAAAATTTTATTCACTTGAAGATGTTGAACAATATGCTTCCACAACAAAAGATAGCGAGCTTATCTTTTCTATTCATCTTGTTCAAAAATATAATGATTCTATACCAGCCATATACAAAAAAGCTATACAGCTCTATCAAAGTCCTCAAAAAATTCAACTGCTTAATGCACATACTGCTAAAGGGTTAGAATTTGATAAGGTTACTTTAACAGATGATTTCTCTGATATCCAACAACAAAATAAAGAAATGCCAAAACAAGCGTCACTTATGGATATTCAAAAATTTTATGAAGAAATAAATCTTTATTATGTCGCTATCACTCGCACTAAACAAATATTAATTGATAAAACTTTTAATGATGTATTTTATAGAGAATCTCTTGAGAATCACTGCCTTTTAAAAACAAAGTCCAAGAAAAGCTAAATTTATAGGCTCATTGAAATGCTCTTAAAGTTATATAGTTGAGTGCTTCAAATTTTTGCGATGCCCTTTTTTCAAGCTTTTGTTCCCCTTTAAAATTTGTGTTCATATTTATTGTTGTATTTTTTAGTACCTTTATATGAGGCTATTGTTACTGCATTGTTAATAATATTATTAGAGATTTGTTTGTAGCCGTTGGTGGATAATGATGTTTTTAAGTTTCATGGTGATATTATTGCAACATATAATTTGCTATGCTTTGTGAAGTTTATATCTATTTAATTGAATAGTTCCTAAGTAATTTCATCTCTTAATAAGAGTTTTTTTGCTTAGCATTGATAAAGTAGCTTGGAGAATAATATGAAAAATACGAGAAAAAGTAATTTATTTATGCTTATATGTTTTTGTTTTATAGTCTTTGGTTTTGTAGCATGCAATGATAATAAAAATGATTCTAATAAAGAGGTTGAAAACAAGCAACAAAATGTGCTCAAGGATAATAACGAATGTGATAAGGTAGATGGTGTAAATATTGCATCTAAGGTTTTGAATAAGCAAGAGCTTAATGATTTGCTTGGGATAATTAAGGATGAAAGTAAATTTTATGCTTTAAAAGGCATGTTTGACAATAAAGAGAGCAGGGCATATTTTGTTTATGATGATGCTGAAGGGTTTTATTATAACATCACATTGCTAGATTTTAGTGATAGCGATAGATACAAATTATTAGATACCGCTACAACAAAGATTGGTTTTGAAGATGGTTTATTAGTTATTGAAGGTGTTTTTGATGAACAATTAGATTCTAATGATGAGGATAAGATACGGCAAAAAGAATTTAAATTTAAGCAAGATAAGAATTCTAAGTTAAATGAATTATCTCTTATAAAAAATTCATTTAACACAAAAAAAGATGGAGATAACAACACAATAGAATATGCAAGCACGATAACAAAAGTATTTATTCCGCAATGTAATAATCTCTCAAAAGATATATATAACAAGCTAAACAATAGTCTATCTATGGGGATGATGAATAAAAATGATTTAAGTGATAAAATTATGACAGAAATACAACATCAATATGAATCAAAAAAAGACGAATGGAATTCAAATTGGGAAAATAGAGAGGATATTTATGTGTATTTTGTAGATTCTCGTATGCTTGAATTTGTGCGGATTGATTATGAGTATGCAGGTGGAGCTCATGGTTCTTATACGAAAAGTATGGTAGCATACAACCTTGATAGTGGGGAAGAATTGCCAAATGATATAAATAGTATTTTTGATGCATCAAAAAGTGATGAATTATTATATGTAATAAATAATAGACTTAAAGAAGAGCCATACAAAAGCAAAGTATTTGAAGAATCGCTCCCTATAAATACATTGCCAAAAACATTTTTTATAGATGCTGATTTTATTACTTTTGTATGGCAAATATATGATATCGCTCCTTATTCTAGTGGAACGATAGAAATACCTATAAATCTCAATGAACTTAAAGAATTTGTAAAATTAGATTCACCATATAAGCATCTCTTTGACAATGAGGTTTATTAATATCATACACTGAATCAAAAGATAATTTATAAATATTATAAATAAATATAAATTTTTACCAAACTCTAAAGCAAGAAAACTCTCGCCTCTTAACTGGGGGATGAATTGCTTAGTGTCAATTAAGCGGTATATTGCCTAATAAAATTTCAAAATGAAAATATTTTAGTTAAATATTGAGTTATATTTTCTATAATATTGCCATGAAAGTAGAACATGATACAAATTATCATTTAGTATCAAGACATAAAAGATAATCGCAAAACATATCACTAAAAAGATTGAAGTTCAAATGGAGTTACATACAATCACTAAGAGCTTTAAAAATAAAATCTATCCTGACAAAACAACAACAAACCTTAACCAATCATCAGTGTTATCTACAGTCAAGCCTATAATATAGTTTTAAATCTACAACAAGAACAATGAAAAAAAACAAAGTTTTGGAAAAAGAGAGAAATTATTTAAAAACTTTACAAATAGATTCTAAAGTAAAACAAGTTCTTAAAAATAGAGCACTTAGCTTTAAATCTGTTGTAACACAACAAGCAAGAATCAATGCTCATTATGTTTTAGAGCAAGCCTTAAAAGATACACAAAATGCTTTTTTAAATTTAAAAATTTCAAACTTGCTAAGCAAAGCTTTATGGAGCAATCAAGGCTATCAAATAAAAGATACAAATAATGCTCAATTTAAAATATTTAGACTAATGAATACACCCTTAAAATGCCTTGGTATAGAGAATACCAAAAATGCAAAAACTAATCAAATCATATTCAAAAAGCAATGATAAATACTTTGTATCTTGTAATGTAACTTATGAACACAAATACAAGATATTAAAAAAGTCATAGACATAGATTAAGTATTAACGATATAGCATTTAGTTGGAGCATTAATCCCTACACATACTCAATTACTAAATGCTAAAAAAATTAAAGATTTATATCATAAAATTACAAATCAATTAAGCAATGAATTTGAATTGATAATAGCTCAATCTTCACAAACTAAGAATATGACTAAAAGAGCAAAGCTAAAAGTGGTTTAAATCACTCTATTTTAATACTTCATTCTATTAATTTACATAATATCTAGAATATAAGCAAAAACACAATGGGGTAAATTCTTTGTAAAAGTAAATCCATAATACAAGCAAAACTTGTAATGTATGTGGAAATATTAAAGATAATCTATATATCTGTAGTAATTGCAAAAAAGAAATACATAGGATATAAATGCAAGTTTAAATATCTCACAAAGAGGATTAAAGTCATTCGGGTTAATAGCCTATGGAGATTATAAAGCTTTTCGTGTAGTTGAGATTACTTATTTGGGCAAGGAAGATATCGCTTCTTTAAGTGGGAGTGATTCAC
>JARHYY010000122.1 GCA_029258405.1 Helicobacteraceae bacterium
CAGCTTGAAAACATTACACAGCAAAATGTACAAATTGCTCATCAATCACAAGAAATAAGTAATGCTGTCGATTCAGTGGCTAATAAAATATTAGATGATGTGAATAAGAAGAGGTTTTAAGGGGGCTTATTAATAAATTCTTGTTGAAATAAGAGGTATTGCTTAAAATAATAATTCAAAACTATAATAGATTTATAAACGATTATTCATAGCTTATTCATAAGCATTATAAATACTCTTTTTTTTGCTATAATATATATAAAATTTATACATATAAAGGAGAATATAGTATATGAATACGCTCAAGTGGAATAGCTTTGATACCCGCTGGATGCTCTCACTCTTTGGTACAGCAGTTGGTGCAGGGATTTTGTATTTACCTATTAGGGCTGGTAGTGGGGGCTTTTGGCCTGTGGTAGTCATGTGTTTTATTATATTTCCTATGGTGTATTTAAGCCACAGAGCTTTAAGTCGCTTTGTGTGCCAAGCAAGCGGTAATGATAGGGATATTACTCATGCAGCAGAAGAATATTTTGGACGCAAAATAAGCGTTTTTATTTCCTTGCTCTATTTTTTTGCCATCTTTCCTATATGTCTTGCTTACTGTGTTGGCATTACAAACACCTTTGAGTCCTTTGCTTATAATCAATTTTTACCCTTACTTGATGATAAGAGCTCTTTTAGAGTTTTTTTACAAAGTATGTATGAAATAAAGAGCACAGAACAAGGTACAAATGTGGCAAGTTTGTATCCAGCATATCGTGCACTCTTGTGCTTTATTTTGGTAAGTATTTTTATGCTTATAATGCTTTTTAGTGAGGAGCTTATTACAAAGGTTTGTGAATGGCTTGTGTATCCCTTATGTGGAATATTATTTATCTTTTCACTCTATCTCATTCCTCAATGGAAATTTGAGAGCTTTAGCACAGTTCCTATAACAAGTGAGTTTATAACTATTGTTTGGCTCACTTTGCCTGTGCTTGTATTTGCCTTTAATCATTCTCCTGCTATTTCTACCTTTAGCTTGAGTGTAAAAAGAGAGTATAAAGATGATTCTGTAGCGAAGGCAAATCAGATTTTATTTCGCACTTCTGCTATGCTATTGCTTTTTGTGATGTTTTTTGTGTTTTCTTGTGTTTTGTCGCTTACCCCTGCTGAATTTGCTGATGCAAGGGCACAAAATATTCCTGTTCTTAGTTATTTTGCTAATAAACTTGATAATCCTTTTATCTCTTATGGGGGTCCTCTTATTGCGTTTTTGGCTATTTCTAGCTCATTTTTTGGGCATTATTTTGGTGCTAGAGAAGGGGCTTATGGCATTGTGCGAAAATGTTGCAAGCTTTTAGGTAATGAGAATCCAAATCTTAAGCTTATAGGCATTGTTTGCACAAGCATAATGTATATAATTATGCTCATTACTGCTTATGTGAATCCTAGTGTTTTGGGTTTCATAGAGGATCTAGGAGGACCAATTATTGCAGCAATTTTATTTCTTATGCCTATTATTGCTATATGGGTAGTTTCTAAAATGAAAAAATTTAAAAATATAGCTCTTGATGCTTTTGTTTTTGGTACAGGTATTTTAACCATTGTTACAATTCTTTATAAATTTTAAAGGTGCGGCTATGAGTAATCTTTCTATTTTTAAAATAGGTGTTGGTCCTTCATCTTCACATACTATAGGTCCCATGCTTATGGGCAATCGCTTTTGTGCTTTAGCACAAGAGCATTTAAATTCCATAACACGAATCATGGTAACACTTTATGGTTCTTTATCGCTTACAGGGAAAGGGCATTTAACTGATAAGGCAGTTATTTGGGGGCTTAATGGGCTTATAGCAAAGGAGCTTACAAGAGATTCACAACAAGAGGCTTTAAATAGAGCTTTAAAACAAAATAAACTCTTATTGTGTGCATCTAAGGAAATATCCTTTAATTATGAAAGAGATATTTTATTTTCAAAAGATTTTTTGCCTTTGCATGAAAATGCTCTGAATATTAAGGCTTTTGATGATGGAGGTAAGATATTAATTCAAGAGACTTATTATTCCTTGGGCGGAGGTTTTGTTGCCACAGAAGAAGAGATAAAGAATAGAGATAAACAAAATACAAGAAATTTAATCTTAAAGTTTAATACAGCTCAAGAGTTGCTTCATATTTGCGAAGAAAAAGAGTTTAATCTCTCGCAACTTTCTTATCAATATGAATTACAATTTCATACTAAGGAGCATATTAGGGATTATTGCATAGAAGTTTGGGAAACCATGCAAGAAGCCTATTATAATGGCTGTCATCCTGTTTCCCTTAATCTACCGGGTAAGTTAAACTTGCACCGCAGAGCAAAGGGCTTAAGCGAAAGGCTACGCCCCACAACAGATCCATTTGGTATCTTAGATTTTATTTCTCTATATGCCATTGCTATAGCTGAAGAAAATGCAGGTGGTGGTAAAGTCGTTACAGCACCTACTAATGGTGCTTGTGCGGTTATCCCTGCTGTTATGCTCTATCTTAAAAATCATACCGTTGGTTTTAGTGATGAGATGGCGGTAGATTTTCTACTTGCTACTATGTGCATAGGAGGATTATATAAAAAAAATGCAAGCATTAGCGGAGCAGAAGCAGGCTGTCAAGCAGAAATTGGTTCTGCAAGCTCTATGGCAGCAGCAGCCCTCGCAACATGTCTTGGAGCTAGTGCCCATGTGGCATGTAATGCTGCAGAAATTGCTATGGAACATCATTTAGGGCTTACTTGTGATCCTGTTGGTGGTTTAGTGCAAATTCCTTGCATTGAGCGTAATGCTTTTGGGGCGATAAAGGCTATTTCAGCTGTGAGGCTTGCTATGGCAAGAAAAAGCACACCTGTTATTAGCCTTGATGAAGTAATAGCCACTATGTACCAAACAGGCAAAGATATGAACAAAAATTATAAGGAAACTGCTTTAGGGGGGCTTGCTAAAACATTAGCAAGTGTATGTTAATATTTAAAATAAATTTTCTTTACCTTGTGTTATGAATCACTCCACTCAAGAGCTTCTTAGCTCAAGGTTAAGTGATGAAAGTATAACTCTTATTATTTAATTACTATAATTTTATTAATTTTAGCTTATGTTTAAAAATATTGCTTAATTTTTATTTATAAATAGAATATGAAAGAACTAGCGACTTTTATAAATAAAGAATTCAATAATGGCTTAAATAAATGAGAATAATATACTCTTAATAGAGGAATGTTAAGGATAACAAGGGAAGTAAGAGTGCAGGGGTTCATTAAGGAGCATAGATAATAATACGCAATTCCTTATCTCACTACACGCCTATACATAAGGCAATAAGACTATAAATTATAAAACTAGAGCTCTAGGAATACCCCTAAGAGATAGAATAAACTATACAACAAACATGAGAGGCTTAAGCATAGATAAGTTAATCCATGCAACATAAATTCATACTATAAAGAAAATCTTAATGAAATAAACCTTTATAATAAAGCTTTCAAAAAGCTCAATATTCAGGGATTAATCTCTATAAAAAGATTCTTTGTTTATCTTATGAGATGAGATGATACTTTAAAATTATGCTAAGCTCTTATATGAAAAGACTTGTTTAGTTTGAGATTGGGAAAAACCTACAGATTCAAAGGGTTAGGTATTGGTAATATTAGCTTTCTTAGCTAAAATCCCCGTAAGGTAATAAACAATATGATAAAAACAAACCTCATTCATATTGATATACAAATAGAGCAGAAAAGTTCAGGTTAATAATTATTATGATATAATAAAAATTAGTAACTTAACTATTTTTTGCTGGTCTTTTATGTTCCCATGTTGAGCTATAAAAGTGACATGGCTTAGATAAAAATTATTTTATTGGGAGTGTTTTGTGGTAATTTCAAATGATAATGAATCTGTGTTTATTGGTGTAGATATAGGCACAACGGGTGTTCGTGCCTGTGCATATCAACTAGATGGAATAAACCTTTTTTATGCTGATGAATTTTACCCACTTGAAACACCATATCCAAACTGGGCAGAACAAAATCCAGAATTGATTTATGCAAAAATGAAAAAGGCAATAAAAAAGGTAGTGCAATTTTTAAATTATTCGCACAAGACCCCTTTAGGTATAGCATTAAGTGCACCAATGCACAGCTTTAGTATTGCAAACAATAATAAATTAATATCCAACTTCTTAACATGGGCGGATTCTAGGGCATATTTATGTGTCAAACAATTCAAACAAGATGAAATTTTAGCAAAGAAGTTCTATGAAAAGACATGCTGCCCAGCACATCCATGCTATCCTTATTTCAAAATGCTATGGTTTAGAGAAAATTATGCCCATCTATATGTCAATAGAATATATTCTATCAAGGATTATGTATTTGAAAATCTTACAGGAGAATGGGTTATTGATAAGTCCTGTGCATGTGCAAGTGCTTTTTATAACGCTCATACTTTAAAGTGGGATAGTGAAATTTTAGATAGTGTTGGTTTGCATAAGGATAATTTGCCTCTTGTTGTTGATACTATTTATAAAACACCCATTAAAGATTCTATGGCTATTGAACTTGGACTTAACAAGGACTTGCCTATTGTGATAGGGGCAAGTGATGGCGTGTTAGTAAATTTAGGCATTGGTGCATATAAGCAAGGCGATATAAGCGTTACCATAGGCACAAGCGGGGCAGCTAGAATGATAAGCTATGGAGCAAAATGCGATGACAAAAAACGCACATGGTGCTACAATCTTTTAAATGATATATGGGTTGTTGGAGGTGCTATTAATAATGGTGGTATTATTATGCGTTGGCTTAGAGATAATATTTGTCATTACAGCAAAAATTACTTAGAGCATATCAATATTGATGCCTATGAATTAATGACGCTTAAGGCATCCAAAATTAAAGCAGGTGCAAATGGATTGCTTGCTCTGCCTTTTTTCACAGGAGAGAGGGCGCCTCATTGGAATAGTGAATTAAAGGGTATGTTCTTTGGCTTTTCTTTACAACATAGCCGCTCTCATATGATACGAGCTGTTATGGAGGGCATTTGTTTTGGGTTAAAGTCTATTTTTAATGTGCTACAAGGCTTTGAAGAACCTAAGACAATTAAGGTTAGTGGGAGCTTTACAAAGTCTCATTTATGGGTACAGATTTTATCTGATATTTTTCAAAGAGATGTTATTTTACCTAAAAATGCAGAGGGGGCAGCTTATGGAGCAGCTCTGCTAGGTTTTATCTCGCTTGGCATAATTCATGATTTTACACAGCTTAATCATTTTGAATATGAAAAAATTTATCATGCACAAGAAGAGAATATACCCATATACCAAACACTTTTTGACTTATATGAAAGACTTTATTATAAGTTAAAAGATGAATTTTCATTAATCCATAAATTACAAGAGAAATAAGAATGCAAAATATTATTATTCTTATACTAGGTATAGCATTCTTATTTTTCTTAATTGTAAAATGCAAGCTCAATAGCTTTTTATCGTTATTAGCCACTGCTATTATTATGGCATTTGCACTTGGCATGGATATAGAGCATATCTCACAATCCATTACTAAAGGGCTTAGTAGCACTCTTGGAGGATTAGCTTTAATACTTGCAATAGGTTCTATGCTAGGCAGACTTATGGCTGATAGCGGTGCTGCGCAACGCATAGCCATGAGCATAATTAATGCCTTTGGTGCCAAAAATATAAGATGGAGCATTTGTATTGCTAGCTCTTTGGTGGGCTTTGCATTATTCTATGAGGTAGGTTTTATATTGCTTATACCCATAGTCTTTACTATTGCAAAAGAATTACATATAAATCCACTAGAAGCAGGCATACCTATGGCTGCATCACTATCAGTAACGCATGGATTCCTCCCGCCCCATCCTGCTCCTATACTTATAGCAGATATTTTACAAGCAGACATTAGTAAAGTATTGCTATATGGCTGCATGGCAGCTTTTCCCGCCTTTATATTTGCTGGTCCTATTTTTTATAGCTTTGTAAAGCATATTGCACCAACAGATATTAAAGTCTTTACACATTTGGAGCATTTACCAGAAGAAAAGCTACCCTCATTTTTCATAAGTATCCTTAGCACGCTTATCCCTGTTGGACTTATGGTGCTATCTACTATTACTCAAATATTTGTGAGCCATGATAGCCCTGTGCAAAGAATCTTTAATTTTATTGGCAATCCAAATATTGCTCTAAGTATTGCTATTTTTATAGCTATTTATACCTTAGGTTTGCGCATGGGTAAAAGTATGCGTGAAATTTCATCTAGTATTGAATCTGGGGTAAAGAGCATCGCTATGATATTGTTCATTATAGCAGCTGGTGGCGTATTAAAACAAGTGCTCATTGATAGTGGATTAAGTGATTATATTAGTCATCATATCGATAAATCTCACTTTTCTCCTTTAATTGCTGCATGGATTATTGCTGCTTGTTTGCGTATCGCACTAGGTTCTGCATCTGTTGCTGCTATTACAACAGGTAGTATAGTATTACCATTAGCCTTAAATTCTGGTGTGCATACAGAGCTTATGGTATTGGCAATAGGTGCTGGTAGTGTTATTTTAAGCCTGCCTAATGACCCCGGTTTTTGGATGTTTAAGGAGTTTTTTAATCTTAGTATAAAGCAAACATTACAAACATGGAGTGTGCTTGAGACAATTATATCTGTTGCAGGCTTGCTTATGGTATTG
>JARHYY010000135.1 GCA_029258405.1 Helicobacteraceae bacterium
CAAGATCAATAGCACGACTCTCTCTAATTGGCTTACCCTTATCCCATGTTTCAGCATGTGATAAAAGCTCATAATGCTCTTCTAATCTATCAGCAATCTTTAAAAGAATATTTGCCCTATTCATTACACTTGTTCTCTCCCAAGCAGTTTGTGCCTTATGAGCGGCATCAAGAGCTCTATCAATATCCTTTTCAGTTGATGAAGGCACTTCACAAAGCACTTGCCCATTAATTGGGCTTTTGTTTTCAACATATTTTCCATCAGCTGGTGCAACCCATTCTCCGCCAATATAATTGCCATAACGAGGCTTGAACACATTTTTGCTGTCTCTGTATTTACTCATAGAATCTCCTTAGATTATTTGTAGCCACAATGTTGATATAACATTTTAAGACTAGTATTCATTATATCAATAATTATTAAATAAATAGTAATAATGATTAAATAATCTTCATGTTATATAAATAAGGAATCCACAATATGGCACTAAAATTTAATTATAAAAAATTTATATTATTATGCTTCAAGTTTCTTTAAGCCATCATTCAAAAACAAGGTTAATGAACATTTGTGCACCAACAATAACTGTTTTATCCTCTATATAATAAGGATTTGAATGCAGATAATTGCAAATACCTGCTTTTGTATTACCACTGCCCAAGAAGAACATTGCACCTTTTTTGTCTTTTGTGGCTTCTATCATATAGCTAAAATCTTCACTCCCTGTCATTGGAGCACATACACTATTAAGCATAGATTGTATTTTATGGATTTTTTGAGCAGCCAATACAATTTTTTTGTAACATTCTGCATGATTTATTACAGCAGGATAGCTCTCATAACTAAAGCTTGTTTCAAAACCCCTTAATTTACTCTGATTTTCTATATCCTTAAAACTTTGTTTGAGTATAGAATCTGTTTGCTTATCTAATGCTCTTACTGTGCCTTTTGCTTCTACGAAATCGGCTATGGCATTTGGAATGCTTCCGCCACGGAACATACCGCATGAAAATACTGCTGGGTTAAATGGACTTATCTTTTTTGCTATAATATAATCCATTTCTTCTAAGATCTTTGCCCCTTCTCTTATGGCGTCTAACCCTTTTTGCGGTGTTGATCCATGAGCTGCCTTGCCTTTAATCTGCAATGCCCAAGAAGTGCCATAAGAACTCATAATAGCATCATTAACTTTTACCTCACCATATTCAAGCGAAGCATCATTGTGAAGTGCATAGACTTCATCTACCCCATTCATGCAACCTAGTTCTACCATTTTGTCAGCTCCTGGTATTGTCATATCTTCTTCTGCCATCTGAAAGATAAAACGGATATTCTTTTTAAGCACTGCCTTTTTCATCGAAAGATATTTTGCACTTAGTAGTGCTATTGCCATGTGGGCATCATGCCCACAATTATGGGCTAAGCCCTCATGAGTTGAGCGATGCTCATTTTGAGTTTTATCTTGCATTTTTAGGGCATCCATATCTGCCCTAAAGGCAATGGTAGTATTTGAGTTATTATTCAAATCAGCGATAAAACCTGTGTAGCCTTGGTATTCTGTGATAGTATAGCCAAATTCTTGCATTTTTTCTTTACAGAATGCAGAAGTTTTAAATTCCTGCCCTGAAGATTCTGGAATTTTATGTAAAATATGTCGAAATTCAATGCCTATGTCTTTCAATGCTAATAAATCTAATGCGATATTAAAATGTTGCATGGATACTCCTTAAATTTAAATCCAAATTTGCACAGCAAAACCTGCCCTAAAAAAATTATTATAAAAATAACAATTACCTTCCATTTCTTAACTCGCTAATGCTTAAAACTGATAATTTCAAAAAGCTTAAAAAAGCAAGCAAAAAATATTTTTAGAATCTATCATAAATTATATAATAATTTATGATTTTATTGTCTTTAATTTAGGAATAAAATTTGCTTGTAAATAATTGATACCCGGATAAAGGAAAGCAAAATGGCAATTATAGACCCAATTAAACAAGAAATGATAGACGCTGGGGCTGAAGACATAGCTCGAATGATATCTATGGAAGCAAATAAAATAGGAATAGATGACTTAATGGCATTTGGTATAGTCTCTGCTGAAATAATGGCTAAAAATCTTGAATGTGCTTTATTGCATTTTAAGCATAATGAACATGCTTATACACCAAAAGAATCTTTTTTGTTTTTTCAGGCAAACTCTTCTCAAAAACTTTTTCATTCAAACACCAAAGAAGGAATTTGCAATGAACTTATTAGTGCTATCAAATACGATAATGATGAAATCGATACTGCTAATATGCTTTTGAAACGACTATCTGAAACTTTAAAAAACAGTCGTGTTACTTTAGCATAAATATATAATACCTGCTCTGCGGTTGCGGTTTTTATTATTGTGAAAATTTAATAAATTTATTTAAAGGGTATTATATTGTTTATTTGATATACGAGCAAGCATAGTACAAATATTGTTCAATGCACAAACTTATTTTTATTGAATCAAAGAGCATATAAGATTTATAGGACAAAAAGTAAGAAATAGCATTTAAACCAATAACAAAATTTTAAATAGAGATAATAGCACATCGCATAACCTCTGCATTCAAAAACAGCAAGTGTTCATGATTAAACTCTATGTAAAATATGGAGATTAATGTTAAAGGGGATATCTATTATCATATAAATGCAAAGGCAAACATGCCCCGCATATTTGTTGTCTATGATCATTGCATGATTTTATGCTATCAAAATTAGTTCGTTTAGAATCTTTTAATGTACTTATCACTTATAGAGCTTGTGTTTATGATCGCTACCATCATTTATTTTTTTTATAGTGTTATTTTCTTTTTTTATTTTGTTTTTCTTTCCATTTTTTATAAATATAAAAATAATCTCTATTCATATAGAGTAAAAAAACTATATAAAGTATGAGAATAGCTGCTGCTCCAAATTTCATTGGCTCTTCAAACATTGTATTATCCTTTATTATGAGTTAAAGGCTTATGTTATTGCTCTACACGAAGGGAATCTATTGCTTGTTTATAGTTTGGTGATTTAAATATATAGCTACCTGCTACAATAATATCAGCACCTGCATTTACAATAGAATGTATATTTTCATTGTTGATTCCACCATCAACCTCAATAAGACATGGGAGGTTTCTTGCTATAAGTAGTTTTTTTAATGCATCAATTTTTTTTAAGGCAAGGGGTATAAATTTTTGCCCACCAAAACCCGGATTAACACTCATGATTAAAATCATATCAAGTTCATCTATAATATATTCAAGCACATTAAGTGGTGTGTGAGGGTTGAGCGCAATGGCTGCTTGGATTCCATAAGAATGTATATGCTGAATCAATTTATGGGGATGTGGTTCGTTTTCGAGGTGAAAAGAGATATAAAGTGGTTTGCATTGAGCAAATAAATCTATAAAGAATAAGGTATTATGCACCATAAGGTGAATATCCAGAGGGAGAGGAGTATTGATCGCATTAATAACCATTGGTCCAAAGGTGAGGTTAGGGACAAAATGTCCATCCATTACATCTACATGAATCATATCAGCCCCTGCTTCATATATTTTGTTTATTTCATCATTGAGCACCCCGAAGTTGGCAGCAAGAATACTTGGAGCTATTTTGAGTTTTTTAATCATTTTATTCCTTTTGATAAAAAATATGATAAATTGTAACCAAATCGCCTTAATTTTATCCTCGTATATGGTAGTTTTATGTAGAATAAAGGATTATTTTACGGTGGAGTTTAAGATATGGATATTATTGAAATGCTCAAGCAATGTGCTATTGAAATACAAGGTATTCTTTATAAGAGCGATTCAACAAAAGAAGGACAGACAAATACAACAGGTGATGAACAATTAAAGATTGATGTATGTGCTGATCAGCTCATTGCCAAAAGATTAGCTCAATGTTCTAGCATAAAGGCAATTGCTTCAGAAGAGCAAAAAGATATACAGCATATAAATCCTAAAGGGCAATACTGTGTTGCTTATGATCCTCTTGATGGCTCATCGGTTTTAGAGTCTAATTTTACCATAGGTTCTATTTTTGGGGTTTATAATAATGCTTTTGAAGCAAAAAATTTGGTAATGAGTGCTTATATTCTTTATGGTTTTAATGTTGAAATGGTCATTGCTCATGAAATTGTAGAGCATTTTAGGCTTTGTGGGGGTTCGTTTATAAAATTGGGCAATCTTTCTTTGGGTAAAAAAGGCATGATTAATGCAACAGGTGGCACACAAAAAGATTGGAATGAGGAGCATAGAAGGCTTATGGAATCTTTTTTTGCTGATGGTTATAGGCTGCGTTATTCTGGTGCTATGGTTTCTGATTTGCATCAAATACTTAAAAAAGGTGGTGGGATTTTTAGCTATCCGGCAACACAGAAAAACCCTCATGGCAAATTGCGCCTTTTGTTTGAATTGCTTCCTTTTGCTTTTATTTTTGAAAAAGCTGGGGGGTATGCGATTGATGGTGTAAAGAGGCTGCTTGAATGTAGCATTGATTCACCTCATGCAATAAGCCCTTGCTATTTTGGGAGCTTTGAAGAGATACAAAGAGTTCAACAAACCAATAAAGGATAATAATGTTAAAAGAAGATTCTATTCCAAAAACAGAACAAGATTATATTGCTCTTTTGCAAGTTGCTAGTGCAAATTTGCAAGAATGCCAAAAACAATATGGTATGAATTCATGCTTTGAATGTCCAAAGCTTTTAGATTGTGCTGTACGCACATCTTATGTTAAAGCTGTGTATGATAGCATGAATCTTGGAAAAATTACTGATTTTGATTTTTAAAAGTTTAAACAATTTCAAGAAGGATATACAATGAAGCACAAGCAATTCATTACTACCCCCATTTATTATGTAAATGACAAACCACATATAGGGCATGCATATACAACAATGATGAGCGATTCTCTTGCACGATATTTTCGTTTAAGAGGAGATGATGTCTTTTTTTTAACAGGCACAGATGAACATGGACAAAAAATACAGCGTTCTGCTGAAATGAAAAAAAAAGACACTAAAGAATATGTTGATGAAATAAGTGTTTTTTTTCGTGAATTGTGGGATTATTTTAAAATTGATTATGATTTTTTTATCCGTACGACTGATGTCTTTCATAAAGAAGGCGTGCAAAAAGCTTTTTCTTTTATGTATAATAAAGGAGATATTTATAAGGGGGAATATGAAGGGAATTATTGTGTAAGCTGTGAAACCTTTATTACGAATTTTATGATTGAAGATGATACCCATTGTCCTGAATGTGGGAGAGAAACAACAAATATAAAAGAGGAGAGCTATTTTTTTGCACTTTCAAAATATAGCAACCGCTTGCTTGAATGGTATGAGAAAGAACCTAATTGCATTTTGCCACGGACAAAGAAGAATGAAGTAATTCGCTTTGTGGAATTGGGATTAGAAGATATCTCTATTACAAGAACAAGTTTTTCTTGGGGCATTAAGCTTCCAGATGAGCTGAATGAGCCAAAGCATGTAATGTATGTGTGGCTTGATGCACTCTTGAATTATTTGACTGCTTTGGGCTATGGAGGTCGCGGAGCAAAAATGCCTTTTTGGCCAGCAAGCTACCATTTTATTGGCAAAGATATTTTACGATTCCATGCTATTTATTGGCCTGCATTTTTGATGAGCTTAGAGCTCCCATTGCCTCAACATATTGCTGTGCATGGATGGTGGACAAGAAATGGTGTAAAAATGAGCAAAAGTATTGGCAATGTAATTGACCCAAAAGAAGTAAGTGAGGCGTATGGTGCAGAACCTTTTAGATATTTTATGCTTAGAGAAGTTCCTTTTGGACAAGATGGAGACTTTAGCCAAAAAGCATTGATAGATAGGATAAATTCTGATCTTGCTAATACATTAGGGAATCTCATAAATCGCGTTACAGCAATGACAGAAAAATTTTTTAAATCACATATATGCTCAAGTGAAGAAAAAATATTAAAATTTTATCATAAGGAAATTACTGAAACAAATGCGATTATAGAAACAATAACTTCTTATTTAGAAAATGTATTGTTTAATCGCTATCTTGAAGAATTGTGGAAAATTTTCAATATTGCTAATACAATGATAACTTATTATGAACCATGGAATATGATAAAAACCCATAAGACTGAAGAGGCACAATCTTTGCTCGTATTACTTTGTAATTTATTGCTCAAAGGGCTTGTATTGCTCTATCCTATTATGCCCTATTGTGTACAGAAAGCTTTTTTGATTTTTTCAACAATCAAATGCGATGAGAATCTTTTTAGAGAAATAGTTACACAAAACAGATGGAAAGAGGAATTCTTTACACAAGGCATACCCCCTCTTTTTCCAAAGGTTGATTCTATAAGAATTACAGAGCCCTCTTGTGCAATTACAACTGAAATAAGAGAAGATAAAAAAAGAGAGTGTATTAATAAAGATATGTTTCTTAAAAGTGATATTCGTGTAGGCAGAATTCTTGCTGCCTCAAGAGTTCCTAAAAGTGATAAATTGCTTAAGCTAGAAATTGATTTAGCACAAGGGCATACAAGAACAATTGTTGCAGGAATAGGGCAATACTATGTTCCAGAAAATCTGCTCCATAAACAAGTTTGTGTTGTAGCAAATTTAAAACCTGTAAAGATTATGAATATAATGAGTGAAGGAATGGTACTTATGGCAGAAGATAAAGATAAATTAGTGCTTATTAGCCCAACTGAAATGGTTGGTGATGGTGCGAAGATAAGTTAATGCGTATTTCTGAAGTTATTGGAATAACTGGGGCAAAATTACTTAATAATCCCCATATTAATTCTATTGAAAGGTTATGCTTTTCAGCAAATAAATCTCGCAGGGGTGATTTATTTATTGCACAAAATACAAAAGATATTAAAGAAGCAATAAAAAAGGGTATATTTGCTGTGCTTTTTGAGGGTGATTGTGAAATTATAGATGATGAAATTGCATGGCTTAGGGTGGATTCTTTGCAGAGTGCCTGTGGATTTTTTGTGCGTTATTTGCTTATTGATTATGCTATAAAGGTAGTTGCAGCAAATAGTATTCAAGCTGAAATTGCTCAGGTTTTATTTCCTCCGCAACAAATTCTTTTTGCACAAAAAAGTAAAATAGCATTTTTAGAGCAACTTACCTTATTGTTTGAAATCGAAAGAAAGGAGCATGGTTTAAATAATCTTTTTGAATTTGCTGATGAAACTCGTTCATTAGACTTACTTAATGCAGATGGCAAAAAACTCCCTTATGTATTTGCATCAGAAACTTTTTTAAAAGAAATTGAAATAGATCCTCTCTTGATACTTGACATAGATTATGCACCCCTTAAGCTCTATGTTTCTAGTTTTTTTTCCATGAAAGTTATTTATGAGCATAAATTTTATGATATTCCTTTTCCTGCTTCATTATTTGAAGATTTTAAAGTTATGATTCGTTTAGCTAAATCATTACATATTCCTATTAATTTAAATAATATTAATCCTTTACCGAGTGTAAAATTTTATTCCTTTAAAGACAATGGCTATGTTGTTGAAGGGAGAAAGGGCATAAAAACTTTAATAGTTATACAAGGCAATGAAGAGCTCTTTAATAATATGGCTCTTTATTTAGAATCAGATGCAAAATGGGCAAATAAATTTTATCTCTTACCTAAAAATTTAGAGGGCATTCCTTTTAGAAATAAAGTATTCTATACATCACTCAAAGATATTATTGAAAAGGTTAAAAAAACTTCTTGCCATTTTGTTTTATTATATGTTGAAGATGCTAGAATACTAGCCACTATGAATAAAAAAATACAAGAGTTACAGCAAAAGCAAACAAAGAGGCTTTTTGATATGCACCTTTGTTAAATATATCAAAAAACAACCGATATTTTAAGAATAACAAAGATATTAGCAGGTAATGTTTTTAAGAATTCTTGACAGTTTCTTATACTCTATTGTATAATTGGAGCATTCAATAAAGGGGATACAATGCGGAATTTTTTTGTAGCAACATCAACAATTGTTGCTTTCATGTTTTTTATCGCAGGTTGTGCAAATACTATCAACCAATATAATAATGAAGGTTTAAGAGATGGTCTTTGGAAAGAGTATTATGATAATCGTTTAGTTCGTAGTGAAACTTATTTTTCAAATGGGCAGCTTGATGGTGTAGCGAAAATTTGGTATAGCAATGGACAATTAGGAAGCGAAGCAGTTTATAACAATGGAAAAATAGAGGGCATAAGAAGGCTTTGGTACAGCAATGGACAACTTCAAAGAGAAGAAAATTATATTAATGGTATTCTTAATGGTCCTCGCCGTATATGGCTTGATAATGGTCAATTATGGGAAGAATCTAATTATCGTGATGGCAAGCTAGATGGTATTATAAAAGCGTGGGATAAAAATGGCAACCTTGTTCTTGAACAAAATTATGTCAATGGAGAGCGTACAAGACGAATTCTTGATTAATATTGTATTAAGAAAATCAAAATTATGCAAAGAATAGCAACAACAAGCATGATTTTAAAATCCTGCTTGTGCCATAAACAGTGTTCTCAATACTACAAATTTACTTTAGAGTATTTTATTTGGAGTTTAATATACCCCCCCCCCAAACCACATAACTATTTTAATACATAAGCACTTAACAGAGCTTGCCATATGTAATATTCATGTATCTCATAAGATATATCATTTTATTCAATACAATAAACAAAGAATCTTTTATAGAGGTTAATTACTTACTTTATCTCTTAAGAGATTTGAGTCTAAAAGTGATAAAAC
>JARHYY010000037.1 GCA_029258405.1 Helicobacteraceae bacterium
ATGAATAAAGAATGCAATAATGTAAGTAATTAATCTCTATATATAAAAGATTCTTTGTTTATCTTATGAGATACATGAATATTACATATAACAAGCTATATGTGAAATGTTTGTGTGGTTTGGGGGGGTGGGATAAAGGGGTGGGTGGTGGTAAAGATTAAAGGGGTGGTATTGCTCAATAAATTAAGTTTTATATATAAAAATATAAAGTTTGATTTATTGATATTATCTATTTTTATTTGGGAATATAGGCTTTCAATACAGCTAAAGCAGAACTTTGATGCAATATAGTTGCCTGAATTTCATAGACATCGCCCATAGTTACAAGGTTAAAAATTTTGACATTAAATTCTATTTGATATGTTTGATAAGTTATAGGAGGCAAAATTTGTAATCTATGTGTTCTTTGATAATCAAAAATTATCTGCTGTATCAAGGCATCAGCATGAAGCAAAGGTTGAATTAAAGGTGTTTTGTGAATAACATTTTTATATTGAATTCCATTTGAAAAAACAGCCCAAAAAAGAAAGGTAATAATGATAAGGGCAAGAATTGTTTCAAATAGAGAAAAGGAATCTAATCTACTGTTTTTTCTCAAAAATACATTATTGATACACATGATCTACACAAACCTTGCTACTTTATAAGTTTTAGTTTATATATATTTTTATATACTGTTACGAAAAGACAGTATATAAAAATGGAGCATTTCAAGAAATGCGAGAAAAATATTATTTTTACAATATGGAAACAAAAAAATATTATGATATTTTTGGAAATATGCACAAAAAACCACATTGTTTTTCTCATATTTGCATTATAGTTCCTTCATATTTCTTGCAAATAGCATATTTTACAGAGCATAAAGATGAAGATTCCTTATATGCAGAGGCATTTAAACAGCTCCATCTTAATATAGAGGAAGAATATTTTTTTCTCCCTATTCATAATAAAAATATCGCTTATATCTACCCTAAAAAATTTATCATAGAAACAATTAATGATTTAAATAATAATTTTATCAATCAGCCTATCATTATTCCTGATATATTGTGTTCTATTCCATTTTTTGAAAAAATAGCCAAAGAAAAAACCTGTTTGTTTATATGGATAGATGGAATGTATAATTACTTATTTATATTCCATAATAGAACATTATATTTTATACAACCAATTAATGAGATTGACAATATACAAAATATATTATTATCTGTATATCCTATTTTAAACTTTAAAGGCTTAACACCTGTTAAAGGATTTTTAAAAGATAAAAATAATGATCACTTATCTATCATAAACTTTTGTAAAGCACATTTTAACATTGATATGGAAATAATTAATAACTCGATAAATATTTATCAACAAGAAACCATTGATTTTATATATTCAAATATTTTTTATACTCTCAATAGAAAATTACCTTATAAATATAATTTTAAAAATATAAAAATTATTTGTTTAATTTCTTTTTTAATATTTTCAATTCTTCTTTACATGCCACTAAATAATCTCATACAATCATATTATGAGTTAAATAAGGAACATGCAAGAGAAATTGTCAATGAAAATAATAATAATTTCTCAATTAATAAAGATTTTTTGCTAGAAAAAATCCAAAAAGATTTTTTTTCAATCAGTGAAATAAATAATGATTATATAAATAAGTTATATATTATAAACCATATAGATTCTTATTATAAAAAATATATTTATATCAACAATATACTTGAAGAGATTAATAATACTATACATACAAATAATATAACAATAAATTATTTACAGTTCATTAATAATAATGATAAAAAAATTATTGATATGGATATTCAAACACAAAACTTTTTATACATAATAAATTTTACAGAACATTTTATAAAACAACAAAAATATAATATATACATCAAAGAAATTTTAAATGATAATGATTATTTTATTTTTAAAATAAGAATTATAATATGAATGCAATATTTTTTAGAAAATTTATTTCAATACTTATAAAAATAGAATTGTATTTTATTCAAAAAACAGTAATAGAAAAAATCATTGTAATTTCTCTTATTGTTTTAAGCCTGTTTGTACTTACCTATTTTTATATTATACCTTTAATCAATGCCCAGACAAATAATTTTTATAATCTCATCTATTATAAAATTTCGCATGAAGAAAGAGAGAGAAACGAAGCTTTAAAGCTCCAAGAATTTCAGGAGCAAAATTTAATTATATCAGAAATCAAAAAGTATATTGATTTATCTTACAAACCCATTCTAAAATTAGAAGAACCATGGAAGAATATTATTCAAGAAATATCAAAAGTTATATACAATTCCTCTCTTAATATTCACAAAATACAATTCTCTATTGACAATGAGAACTATGTCGATATTAATACAACCTTAGTATTCTCTGATTTTATTTTTCTCATTAATTTACTTGAAACCCATATTCCACTTTTAGAAATAAGCAAGATTGGAACAATAAATATTAATAACAATATTTCATATAATATAAGAATGAAAAAAATATCCTATCCAGAATTTCTTGAATCTGAATCAACTTCAGCAGAGGATATAAAAAACATATTAAGTACTTATCTTATTTCTAAAGATTTTTTACATATCCCAACATTTACACAACAACAAACAATAAGAGAAAGAAATAATACAGTACATACACCTACCCAAAAACCAAATATAAAAATTCAAGCTATTCTTAATAAAAAAGCAAAAATTAATAATAAATGGCTACAAATAGGGGAAATATATGAAAATTATACTCTTAGAGATATTCAATCTTGTGGTGTTATTTTGGAAATTTATGGGGAATATTCATGCTATCCAATTTCAATAAAAAAATAAAAAAAATACTATTTTTTATGTTGGTACTACCATTTATTTTATCAGCATCATGCGATAAAATAAATATGCAAAGTAATGGAGAAAGCACTCTTTATAATTTACTCATAGAGCTTTCTCATGAATGTAAATTAAATGTATCTATTAAAGACAATGATTCCTTAGAGTATTTACATAATAATTATCCAATTATTTTTATTGATGATCTCCCTTTAGAAGAAGTTATAAAAATATTATTAGAAGAAAGTCATCTTTTTTATGAGCAAGAAAAAAATCTACTTCGAATCTACTATACAAAAATTGAAACATTTAAAATTGATTATGTTGCCACTCAAAGAAGCAGCATGAGCAGTACTGAAGTTTCTATTAGCCGTAATGATGGGAATTTTGGATTTCATTATGGAAAATATAATGGAGAATACAAAGACATTTTTGAAAAAAGCGGAGGAAGTCGTTCAGGAGTTAATATCATTACTGAAGATGAATTTAACTTTTGGGAAAATATTAAAGAAGAAATAGAAGCCATTTTGCAACATATTAATAATAAAGAAACAAAAAAAGATGATACAAAATCAAATGTTATTATCAATAAAGGTGCAGGTTTAATTACTATAAAAGGTAATAAAAATCAAATAAAAAAGATAGAAAATTATATTTATAATCTCCAAAATTATCTCTCCAGACAGGTTCTTATTGATCTTAATATATTAAATGTTACTCATCAAAAATCAGATAATATCGGTATTGATTGGAATCAGCTCTATTCATTACAAAATGTAACAAACAAACCTATGTTAGATAATACATCAGGTGAAAGTTTTTTAAGTCTTACACATAATGAAACAGGAACAAATCATAGCTTTGCCTTGAACTTTTTTTCTCAAGAAATAAGCCTTAATCGTGTTATTGAATTTTTAAAAACTTATGGGGAAGTACATACACTTTCAAATCCTAAACTCTTAACTCTCAATAATCAACCTGCAATGATTAGTGTTGGAGATGTTATCCGTTATCGTAAAAATACAGTATTCCAAAGTAATAATTCATCTTCCACAATCAATACTAATACAGATACAGAATATCCATCAATCTTTGCAGGCATTCTTTTAGATATTACACCTTCCATTTTTGAAGATAAAATAATGCTTAAAATTAATCCTTCTATTACGAATCTTAAAGGTAAAGATATTGAAAATGCAGCCCAAGCCCTTGATTCCCCACCTAATTTAAGTACCAATCAGCTCTCTTCAATAATAAATGTTACAGATGGAAAACAAATTATTATTGGGGGATTAATTAATAAACATAATAGAACTATCAGAACAGGCATACCTTTTTTGAAAGATATTCCTTTTTTAAAATATCTTTTTTCCTATGAGCATGAATCAGAAATTTTAAATGAAATGGTCATCATTATTACACCTTATATTGTAAATTCAGAATCTCTTTCAAAAGAAACACTCAATTACTCACCAAATATATCAAAGAATCATAATGAAAAATAATACTATAAACTGGCATAATATTTATCAAGATTGTTTAAATGGAATAACTACTCCTCTTAAAATCATTCAAGATTATCAAGAAGAAGAAAAAGTTCTGCATGAATTATCATTAATAAGCAAAATACCCATTATTGATTTAAAGAAAGAAAAAATAGATATATCATTAGCCCGTAGTTTTTCATTGTATAATATTAAACATTTTTTAACTTTTCCATTTAAAATTCATAAAGATATTATTCATATGGTTTCACTTAATCCATTTAACCCCATAATGATTCAAAGTGCAAAAAACATTTTCAATAACAAAAAAATACAATTTTACTTTATAAAACAAGAAGTTTTTGAAATTTTCTTTGCTCGATTAGAAAATGATGAATATATTTTTCAACTTTCAGAAGAAGTTTTTAAAGATATTGAACAAAAAAACCCAAATATTACTTTAACAGATAGCAAACTTCATATTTTTATAAGAGCTCTTTTGAAAGAAGCAATAAAGCTACAAGCAAGCGATATACATATTGAAACCTATCAAAATCATTGTCTTATTCGTTATAGAATTCATGGAGAACTTACTGATTATTTCTTTTTTGAACATAAAATTTTTCCAATGCTCTCATCTCATCTTAAATTATTAGCCCATCTTGACATTTCAGAAAAACGAAAAGCACAAGATGGTCGATTTTCCATGCCTATACATTCAGAAACAAATAGAGAAATTGTTGATTTTCGCCTTTCCACATTACCTGTATTAGGAGGAGAATCATTGGTATTGCGTGTTTTAGATAAAAAGGCTTTAGATATTTCATTGCATAATTTAGGTTTTGCACCTCAACAAATTCATATTCTTAAACATAATATACAAAAAAATCATGGAATATTATTTATCACAGGACCAACAGGGAGCGGTAAAACAACCACTCTTTATGCTCTCATTAAAACTCTTGAGAGAGAAAAAATAAAAATTATTACCATAGAAGACCCAATAGAATATGAAATACAAGGAATATCCCAAGTACTTATTAATGAAAAAATAAACTTTAGCTGTTCTGAAGTCTTAAAGCATATCTTACGACAAGATCCAGATATTATTATGGTAGGAGAAATAAGGGACACAAAAACCCTTCAACTTGCTTTTCAAGCTTCATTAACAGGACATCTTGTACTTTCAACCCTTCATACATCTGATTCTTTAAGCAGTGTTGTACGATTGTTAGATATGGGTATAGAACCTTATTTTTTATCATCAACATTGCTTCTTGTTGTCTCACAACATCTTGCAAAACGGCTTTGTCCCCACTGTAGTTTTACTTATAACATTGTAGAAAATAATCCAAAAATTCTTACCCTTTTAGGGCAAACAAAATTTTATGATTCTAAAGGTTGTATTCATTGTCATTATAGAGGTTTTTTTGGTAGAGAATTATTAAGTGAATTTTTTATAATTTCGCCTCGTATTCAAGAAGCTATACATAAAAAAGCATCAAAACAAGAACTCATAAATATCGCAAAAGAGGAAGGCTTTGAAAGTTTGCTTGAACAAGGGTTAGCTAAGGCGAAAGAGGGCAAAATTGCCCTTAAAGAAATTTATAATTTTTTTCATATACAGTGAACATATGGGCAAAAAAAATAAATATTTTGAAATTCTTTACTATCAAGATAATGAGCTGCATAAAGTTACTGCTGCATTTACACAAAAAGAAGAAATTATTCAACATTATCAAAAATCTCATGCAATTATCATAAAAATTACAGAACTCCAAAAAACAACGCATCATGATAAAGCAAATTTTTTGTTATTATATCCCTATAAGCATTTAAACCTTAATGAATGGATATTATTTTTTTACAAATTTTCATTAATGCTTGATTCAGGCATTCCTCTTTATACTCTTCTGCAAAATATATCGCATACTCATCAATCAAGAACAAAAATAATTGCTACTGATATTTTGAATGCTCTAGAACAAGGAAAAAGCCTTGCCCATGGTTTTGAAAAATATCGCCAAGAAATAGGAGATTTAGGTATAGCACTCATTGAAGTAGGTGAAAAAAGTGGTCATCTCTCATCATTGCTCATGCTCTTAGTAAAACATTTAAAAAGAAAACAAGAGAATTATAAGAAAATAAAAAATTCTCTCATTTATCCATCATTTTTAATATTTGCCATGATATTAGCTTTAGGTATAATTATTGGATTTTTACTTCCAAAATTCAAAGAATTATTTGAAAGCTTCAATAAAGAGCTACCCCTTATTACAAAATTTCTTTTTCAACTAGAAAATATTTTTTCGGTTTATGCTCTGTATTTATGTGCTTTGTTATTTTTATTATATATCATTTATATTTTATATTTTAAAAATCACAAATCATTTCGTATGTTTATAGATAAAACATTACTAAAAATACCAATAGTATGCACAGTATTGAATACAAATTATCTCTACTTTTATTTTTCAACAATCCAAATTCTTTTTCAATCTGGTTTTCCTTTAGACGCTACATTAAAATTATCAAGCAAGTCAATATCTAACTATTTTTTAAGGGATACTTTATATCAAATTTTAATCCATATTAACCAAGGTTGCTCTCTCTATGAATCGATGAAAAAAATAAATATATTTGATCACACTATATTAGAACTCATTAAAACAGGGGAATTAAGTGGAGAGCTTGAAAAAATCATGTCAGTTATTACCATTATATACGAAGAGGAATCAAAGCAACAAGAAACACGAATAACTGCCTTAATTGAACCAACTATTACAGCTATTATGGCATTTTTTGTACTCATTTTAGCATTGGGTATTTTCATGCCATTATGGGATTTAAATAGTGGATATGTTTTTTAAATGATGGGCATGAGCAATGGCAATGGCAATAGCATCAGTAATATCTAAACTTTTAATATCATTCTTAATATTTAAGATTTTTTTAACCATGAAGGCAACCTGCTCTTTTTTTGCTTTTCCATTGCCTGTGAGGGCTTTTTTAACTTGTAAAGGGGTATATTCAGAAAAATTGCCTACTTCCTGTAATATCTTAAGAGATAATGCTCCACGAAACTGTGCTAATTTAAGTACTGTTTTAGGATTATAAGCATAAAAAATATCTTCAATAGCTACATTTTCAATAGTATGATTTCTTAATATAAGCTCTATCCCTTCACAAAGCTCTAAAATTTGATTTTGTAATATCTTTTCTTTAATTTTAATAAGACCAGCTTCTATTAATATCTTTTTTTCCTTATGGGCACATAAAATTGCATAACCACAATTTCTACTTCCCGGATCAATACCTAAAATATACATTATTTCACCCTAAGTTTTCTAAGCAATAAATATTCACATATTCCATACTATAAATTTTACCTTATTATGCTATAATATAGCAAATTTTCAAGACTTATTCACAATTTCACATCTGTGGATAAATAGAGAAGGGGTGAATAATTGCAAGGTATAAAAATTTTAGAGCAATTAAAAGAAGAAATACCAGAACATGAATATGAGCACTATCTTAAACAGCTTCATTATATTGAAGAAAAATCAAAAAGCAACTTACTTGTATTTGGTGCGCCTAATATCCTTATTGCTAAATGGATAAAAACAAAATACGCACAGCGAATAGCACAGCTCTTTGAAAGAGAGCATGGGGTTACACCTAAGGTAGATATTATTCTTCCATCAGAATATAAAACTTCTAAATCTATCTCAAAAATTCACATAAAAAACAGAAAGAAAAATAGTCTCTTAGACTTTACATGCACATTTGAAGCTTTCGTTGTGGGTACATCAAATCGCCTTGCATATAATGCAGCACTAAGAGTTGCACAGCAACAAGCAGCATATAATCCCTTATTAATCTATGGCAGTACTGGACTTGGAAAAACACATCTTCTTAACGCTATAGGCAATTTTGTAAGCCAGCATAAAAGTGTAAATTATGTAACAAGCGAACAATTTCTTAACGATTTTCTCTATCATATACGCAATAAAACTATGGATAGATTCAAAGAAAAATATCGTTCTAGCGATTATCTTCTTATTGATGATGTTCAGTTTTTCGCAAGGGGTGAAGAAAGCCAAAATGAATTTTTTCATACATTTAACGAGCTCCAAGCAAACAAGAAACAAATAGTACTCACATCAGATAAACACCCTAATTTTATCAATAAATTAGATGATCGCCTAAAAAGTCGTTTTGTATCTGGAATGATATGCGATATACAATCACCAGAACTTGAAACAAAAATAAATATCATAAAAAACAAATGTGAAACAGATAAAATATACCTTAGTGATGATGTTATTTACTTTATAGCTACTAATGTCAATAGCAATATCCGAGAAATTGGAGGTATTATGATTAATATACATGCTGCAGCAACATTAATCGGACAAGAAATTACATTAGAATTTGCTAAAAATCTTCTTAAAGAACATATTGTAGAAGAAAATATTAACATTACCCTTGATAGAATCATTGAATTTGTATCTAAAGAATTTAACATGAAACTCTCTGAAATAACAAGCAAATCAAGAAAAAAAGATATTGTTCTTGCAAGAAGAATTGTCATTTATCTCGCAAGAACACTTACACCAAATTCTATGCCTTCCCTCGCTCAATCACTAGGCATGAAAGACCATAGCTCTGTAAGTAAAGCATATAAAGCCATAGAAAACGAAATTAAAAGAGATAATAATTTTAAAATACAATTAGAAGAATTACAAAATCGAATAAAATCAAAAAACTAAGTACATTTTTGATACAATTTCTAAAAAATTTCAAGCCTCACAAAAAATGAAAGGGAATAAGATGCCCAAAATTACAAATTTAAGACCTATAAAAAGAGTAATACAAACAAGTACTACAGAAACTCCAAAGGCTTATTCACATTTTCACCACCCCTACTACTAAAAAATAAATCTATATTATTAAAAAGGAAAAAAATGGAATTTTCAATTGACAAAGAAAAACTTGACCCTGTACTTATTGCACTACAACCCTTTACTGAAAAAAAAGACCATGACCAAATTACAGCCCATATCCTCATTAAAGCACAAGATAATATTCTAATATTTTATGCAACAGATAATGAAATGGGATTAAAAATTAATGTAACAGATGCAACAATTAAAAAAGAAGGTTTAAGTACAATAAATGGAAAAAAGTTCCTTGATATCACAAAAACTCTCAAAACAGAAAAAATCAACATTAAAAAAGAAGAAAACAATCTTATTATTTCACAAAACAAAAGTAACTTTAACCTACCTACTTTCATCGCAGAAGAATTTCCAAAAGAACCAAAATATTCAGAAGAACAACTCATTAATTTATCCATTAAAAACCTTACACAAGATTTCAAAAAAATCATTCCTATTATTGATAACACACATCAAAGAGTAGAAATTACAGGTGCTTTAATTAATGGCGAAAAAGAGCAAATAGAAATAGTAGGAACAGATACTAAAAGACTAGGTATTATCACCCATGAAAACACACAACTTGAAACAAATTTCATTATTCCTAAAAAAGCAATAGCAGAAATACAAAAAATAGATTTTGACGAAACAAAAACAAAAATCTATCAAAACACAACAAATCTTATAATAACTGATACACACTTTTTTTATTACACTAAACTCATCAATGGACATTACCCTGAATATAAACAAATCATTCCACAAAACCCAAACCATAAATTCACCTTTCCACGCGATGCATTCTTGAATTCAATCCGCCTAATAGGTTCAATAAGCAACGAAGTACAAATAGAAATTAAAAACAAAGAAATAATATTTAGCTCCTATGAAACAAATATCCATGAAAAAGCCCAAACAAGTATGGAACTTGAAACAAATATTTCAAACCATATTACAATTGCTTTTAATATTAAATCATTACTAGATTTTCTCTCCTCTATTCAAACACAAGATTTTGAATTTTATATTCAAGATTCTAACAGCCCAGCTATATTTAAGAGTGAAAATTTTAGCACTATCACAATGCCTATTGGATCATAAAGGATAAAAATGGAAAAAAAATACTCTGCTCAAAATATAAAAGTCCTTAAAGGATTAGAAGCAGTAAGAATAAGACCTGGAATGTATATTGGAGACACAGGCAAAAAAGGTCTTCATCACCTCATTTATGAAATAGTTGATAATTCTATTGATGAAGCAATGGCAGGATTCTGTACAGAAATAGAAATTACTCTTCAACAAAATGGCAAAGCTATTATAAAAGACAATGGCAGGGGCATACCAGTTGATATACACCCCACAGAAAAAAAACCCGCAGCAACAATTGTACTTACAACATTGCATGCCGGAGGTAAATTTGATAATGACACATATAAAGTTTCTGGAGGACTCCATGGTGTAGGTATTTCTGTTGTAAATGCTCTCTCTGAAGAACTAAAAATGACTATCCATAAAAACAAGAAAATATATACACAAAGTTTCAAGCAAGGAATACCCCAAAACACATTAGAAATCATAGGAGAAACAAAAGAAAATGGTACCATTATTGAATTCCTACCCGATAAAACCATATTTGAAGAAACAATTTTTTCTCAAGAGATTCTTGCCCATCGCTTCAAAGAAATTGCCTATCTCAATCCCAATATCACTATAATTTTCAATGACGAAAGAAATAATAAATATGAAAAATACCATTTCGAAGGAGGGTTGAAACAATTTATACAAGAATTAAACAATAAAACACTTATATCACAAATTATACATTTTAATGATTCTTCACAAGAAAACGATAATCATATAGAAGCAGATATTGCTTTAAGTTACAATGATGGTTTTGACGAAAAACTTTATAGTTTTGTTAATAATATCAAAACAATAGAAGGTGGCACACATGAAGTAGGCTTTAGAATAGGACTCAACAGAGCCATTGCCAATTATATTGAAAAAAATATTCCCACAAGAGAAAAAGATATTAAAATCAATAGCGAGGACATTAAAGAAGGACTAATAGCCCTTATTTCTATACGCATTTCAGAACCACAATTTGAAGGACAAACAAAAAGCAAACTTGGAAATTCCTTTGTTCGTTCAATTGTACAAAAAACTGTTTATGAAAAAATATCAAAATTCTTTGAAGAGAATCCAAATGATTCAAAAAGTATTATGCAAAAAGTCTTACTCGCTGCTAGAAGTAGAGAAGCAGCAAAAAAAGCAAGAGAACTCACAAGAAAAAAAGAAAACTTTAGCATAAGCACACTACCGGGAAAATTAGCTGATTGCCAAAGCAAAGACCCAAAAGAATCCGAACTTTTCCTTGTTGAAGGAGATAGCGCAGGAGGTTCAGCTAAAAGCGGTAGAGACAGAGCTTTTCAAGCCATTTTACCTTTAAGAGGAAAACTCCTTAATGTAGAAAAAAGTAAACTAGATAAAATTTTAAAAAGTGAAGAAATAAAAAATATGATTACAGCACTTGGATGTGGAATTGGAAATGAACTAGACATTTCTAAAATTCGATATGAGAAAATAATTATTATGACTGATGCTGATGTTGATGGAAGCCATATTCAAACACTTTTACTCACTTTCTTTTTTCGATATTTAAGACCAATAATTGATAATGGATTCCTCTATATAGCCCAACCACCTTTATACCGTTTCAAGAAAGGAAAAAAAGAAATTTACTTAAAAGATGATAAATCTCTTAATGATTATCTCATAGAAAATGGAATAGAAAATTTTCATTTTCAAGGCATTGGGAATAATGAATTACTAGATTTTCTCAAGAATCTTAGCCTTTACCGCACTCTTTTAAATAATATTCAAAAACGATATAATATAAAAGAAATCATACAGTATCTCATCGAAAACCCAGAAATAACATTATCAAATCCACAAATGTATGATAAGATAGAACTTTTTTTAAAAAACCTCAATTATTCAATCCTTAATTCCTCATGGGATAAAGATATTGAAAAAAAGATATTACCCTTTATTCATAATCATCGTGGAAGCGGAAAAAGCTATATTGAAGGACGTATTACCCCAATTAACTCGAACTTGAACATTGAAAAGATATTACCACCCTTTATTCGTCTTGAACTTTTTATTCAAACTCATTTAGGATTACAAAGTATCTCAATTAATCAAACATTATTCAATGATCCACTTTTTCAAGAAGCAAGAAAAATATATACAGCCATTACTGATAGAAACCTTGAATTTCTCCAAGGAAAAGATATGCTGTATTTACTAGAAGAAATTGAAGAAAGTGCAAAAAAAGGTGCAAATATACAACGATACAAAGGCTTAGGAGAAATGAATCCAGAACAACTATGGGAAACAACCATGACAAAAGAAAACCGCAATCTCTTACGAGTTAAAGTAAGTGACGCGCAAAATGAAGAAGAATTTATAATCGATGAAGAACAAACCGATGCTATTTTTTCATTATTCATGGGCGATGAAGTAGAACCTAGACGCAACTACATTCAAGAACATGCTAATGATGTAAAAAATTTAGATATTTAAAAAATGAGGGAAAAATGGATATACTTTTTAATATTAATATAATATTTTACTTGGTCGCTTTTTTTGTTGGGGGAATTCCTTTTGGATTTGTTATTTTAAAAATATTTTATAAAATAAATCTTAAAAATGTAGGAAGTGGCAGTATTGGAGCAACTAATGTTTTTCGTGTCCTAAAAGATATTGATCCTAAAAGAGCAAAAATAATAGGTATATTAACAGCTTTTCTTGATGCTTTAAAAGGAGCTTTTGTCATTTTAATCGCCCATTATTATTTTGATGTAAGCATTGAAACACAATGGGCAATTGCTGTTTTAAGTTTATTTGGGCATTGTTTCAGCCCTTATCTATTTTTTGAAGGGGGTAAAGGTATTGCTACTGGAGTAGGTATCATGCTTGTTATGTTGCCCATAGAAGCATTAATTGGACTTTTAGCATGGTTTATTGTTGGTAAAATATTTCATATTTCTTCGCTAGCATCTTTAGCGGGATTATTAGGGTTTCTTATAAGTAATTATTTCTTGCATCCTGTTATTCCTGTTATAAATACCCATGCACCTATTTATATAATTGCTTTTATAATTTTATATAAACATATTCCTAATATTATAAGAATTATAAAAGGTAAAGAAACAAAAATTATTTAAATATCATGAAATCACATAATACAATGACTATTCATATACATGAACTTGAATTTCAAGCTATTATTGGTTTGCTTCCTTATGAAAGGAGCAATACTCAACGCGTAATAATAGAATGTTCCCTTGAATATCATTATAATGATAAATTCATTGATTATATTCAAGTTAAAGATTATATTATAAGCACTATGCAGGAAAAATGTTTCAAACTTCTTGAAGAAGCTCTTATCTTTATAAGTAATGGTTTAAAAAATATATTTTATTCGATTATTATTCTATCTCTTAAGATAACTAAACCAGATATTTTAGATAATGGTAAAATATCTGTTTCTTATTATAAAAATTTTCAAGATGAATAAAATAAAAGTAATTCAATCTTATAGTAATACAAAAAACCTTAATGACCACATCCCTTATATCTCATTAAACCATACAAATACAACTTTTAATGGGTATCATTTATATATTTGCTCTCATATGTATTTTATCTCTTGTAAATAGAATTTTTATAGAGATTTAACTAGCAAGCAGTTGCAAGCACAGAGGCTCAAAAGCTCTATAATAATGAGAGCATAGAGTATTTACGCTATATAGCCATACTTGATTCAAGAACAAGAATAGCACACACAAGAGCACATAATACCATACTCCCTAAGGAGCATGATTTTTGGAGAGAGAACTACCCACCAAATGGCTTTAATTGTCGCTGTGTTGTTAGGGGCTACACTAAAGAGGAGCTTGAAAAAAGAGCCCTTAAGCCAAGCAACCCACCAAAAACACCACCACACGACAAGGGCTTTAATACCGATAATAGAGACCTTGATAACAACCTAAGAGACTTACTCACCCAAAAGATTACAAAATATGAAGGCACAACACAAGAGGAGTATTTAAAGGGGCTTATGGGGTGGATAGATGAGCAGGATAAAAAATACAAAAGAGTGCTAAAGCTTTATAATGATGTGCTTAAAGGCGAGCTAAAAGATGCGAGCCTTGCCACAAAAAATAACACAAAAGTTGTCATAGCTCATATGTCAGAGGAGTTAAGTAAGCTCATAGGAGCAAAAAAAGGAGCAAATATCTATCTTAGTTACACTACACTAGAAGAACATATCAAAGCTCACCCTGAAGTAAATGCTTTTGATTATTATTTGGCTTTATATATGGCAGAACAACCCTTTAAGGTAGGAATACAAGACGAAAAAAACAAAATATTATTTTTTAAAAAATTAAGTTTTTGGTATAGAGTTGCGTTTAAAGCGGTAAAAAACAACAACAAGGAAGCTTATCTTACCAGCTTAGTAAAAAGTCCAAGACCATTTAAAGAGATGAAGGGTCTCCCTATCCCTTCCATGTAGGCGATAGGCACATCAGTTCCTACCATTAATGCCTTGCCTGATGGGATTTTTCAGTGCAGTGGTGCCTTTGTTTTAGCCACATGATGCCAGTTGAACCTACATTTAAACCCCATTATAATACTATTTAAATAACATAAACCTTAAAGGAGTGGCATGCTATTTGTAAAAACCAAAGCATATATAACCAAGCAACAAAACAAAACAAAAAACCCTAAGCCCT
>JARHYY010000062.1 GCA_029258405.1 Helicobacteraceae bacterium
AAGATTCTTTGTTTATTGTATTGAATAAAATGATATATCTTATGAGATACATGAATATTACATATGGCAAGCTCTGTTAAGTGCTTATGTATTAAAATGGTTATGTGGTTTTTTTTGGGGGGGGGAAACAATATAAACCATCAAAATATATAAATGGATAATATATTAAAATATATTTTAATATATTAAAACAAAGAACATAAGTTTTGAATTTTTGTAATGTAATAGGAGTAAAACAAAGGTATCCAATATATAAAATGAATGTTTCTACCAAGTTGTATGTTGAGAATATCTACTAAGAATTTACCTAGTATTTTATAAATATAAAATTTGTTTTTAAAAAATTAATGATATTTTGGATATAATAAGCATGATTTTTTATTTATATAATGAACTTTAACATTTAAGGAGAGATTATGAATAAAAGTATGTTTTCAGTGTTGTTGGGCACTTTTGCCTTGGGTTTATTTTTTGTAGGTTGTGATAGCAAACAAGAGCAAGGAGATGCTGTTGCTACTTCTAAAGATGGTGATAAAATTTATACAGTCAAATTTTCTCATGTAGTTAGTGCAGGTACACCAAAGGGAAAAGCTGCTGACTTTTTTGCCCAAAAGGTGCATGAGTTAAGTAATGGCAGAATAGTGGTTGAAGTATTTCCATCTGCTCAACTTGTTGATGATGATAAAGTATTTCAAGAGCTTAAGCGTGATAATATTCAAATGGCTGTGCCCAGTTTTTCTAAATTTACTCCTTTAGTAAAGGAATTTAATTTATGGGATATACCTTTTTTATTTAGGGATATTGAACATTTACATAAAGTAGCCGATGGAGAAGTTGGAGAAATGCTTAGAAAGAAAATTGCAGAGAAGGGCTTTATCGCTTTAGACTATTGGGATGCAGGCTTTAAGCAATTTAGCACCAATAAAAAACCTATCATACTTCCAGAAGATGCACAAGGGCAAAAAATGAGGATTATGACTTCGAAAGTTATAGAAGAGCAAACAAAAGCTATTGGTGCTAATCCTCAAGTGTTAAATTTTGGTGAAGTGTATTCTGCTTTACAAACAGGTGTTGTTGATGCTGCAGAAAATCCACTCTCTAATCTTTATAATTCTAAATTTTATGAGGTGCAAAATTCAGTAACTATTTCTAATCATGGTTGGTTAGGCTATCTTGTTGTGGTGAGTGAAAAATTTTGGAATGAACTTCCAGAGGATCTTAAAAATGTATTCCAAGAAGCATTGACTGAAGCTACTGCATTTGAAAGGGAAGAGGCACAAAAAGATGAGGGTGTTTTGTTGCAAAATCTTAAAGATTATGCAGAAAAAACGGGCAAGCTTACTATTTATGAACTTACAGAAGATCAGAAAATGCAGTGGCAAGAAAGTATGAAGGCTATTTACCCACAATTTTATGATTTAGTAGGGGAGGAGCTTATTGAGAAAATTGTAAATACCCAGTAAAATCAATTATTGTACAACAATTTCTACAATCTCAACGGGGTTAAATATTCTTGGTCGAGTAATATCAAAATTTATTCCTCTGGAGATTACAAGAAATTGTTGGGGTTGAATTTCATGTACCCCATTTGTATATTTTGGAAAAAAACCCTGATTAGGTGCATAAAGTCCATCATCGAGAATAAATGGAATACGAATTTGTCCCCCATGTGCATGCCCTGTTAGTATCATATCAAATGGTAATCCTTTGTAATATTCTGCAAATTCTGGACGATGGGTAAGCAGTATTTTTATATCAGCTTTTTCTTTCATGGATCTTATAGGATCGAGGTATTCCTGCTTCCATTGTACTGACTGTTTATCTTCTTTGTTTGGCATTTTTTTTCCATAGGGATCATAGTATGTTATACTTGGGTCATCAAGTCCAGCAATAAGCATTGTTGAATCTTTTATTTTTAAAATTTCTACCTGTGGTTTTTCATATGGGGCTTGTGTGCCTACTACGATAACTCCCAAAGACTGTATGATCTCCTTGTGGCGTTTAATACCTAAGCCATGAAATTCATGATTGCCACTCACAAAGTATATAGGAATATGGGGCAGTTCTTTTTTGAGGTATTGTATAAAATCAATGCCCTTTTGCATAGGTGTTTTGTCATCTATAATATCTCCTCCAAGCATAATAACATCTGGTTGCATTTCCAAAAGATTTTTTATTATACTTTTATAGTACATAGTGCTTGAGTGTGTATCTGCTATGAGAGCAATAGATATGGGCTCTTTGAGGGGAGGCTTGATGGAGATCTTATAATGTTGTATTTTAAGAGGCGTGTAAAAAGCAAAAAGAACTATGCATAGTAATATAGTATATTTTATATATTTTTTCATTAATTATGTAACCTTTTTTAGAGTTTATTGCATTATAGCCTATTAACCTTTTAAATGCTTTATAGCTCTTAAATAATTCAAGATATTTTTTGCTTGCATTTATTCTCTATATAATATAAATTGAGTTAAAATTTTATTAAATTTTTTCAAGAAAACCTCAAACCTCAAACAAGCAATAAACCTTAGAGTCCAAAAATTCAAATAACAGAATAAACCTTAAAGAATTTACTTAACTTCACTATATAAAGTTATATTATAAGCTCATTGTAAAAACAAACTCAAGCACAAG
>JARHYY010000142.1 GCA_029258405.1 Helicobacteraceae bacterium
AAAATATTAGTAAGGACAATATCAACCTTGTGCTTGAGTTTGTTTTTACAATGAGCTTATAATATAACTTTATATAGTGGAGTTAAGTAAGTTCTTTAAGGTTTATTCTGTTATTTGAATTTTTGGACTCTAAGGTTTATTGCTCGTTTGAGGTTTGGGTATAGTATAATTGAGGGTTGTTGGGGGGGTGGGTTTAGTGATCTTTTATACCTAGAGTGCCTTTTGTGTGTAACTACATTTATAGGTAAATGAGTTGCACTGTTTAAGGTTATTTTTACATAGAGCATAGTAAAATAACAAACTATGAGAAAGTTAATTGCTTCAATCTTGCTCGGTTGTTTTGTTGTTGGGTTTTTGCTCGGTTGTTCGGATAGTAAAAAAAAGAACGAAGGCTTCATGTCTAGCCTTGGGGATTGTAATGTTGTTTATACTCAATGTATAAATAAATGCAAAGATGGGCCAAAATTATGTGGTGATCAATGTGAAAAGGCAAGGGGCATGTGTAATGCTATACATGTAAAAGGTTGTATGCAACAATGCAATGAACGCTATGGTAAAGATAGTAGTTCTTCTGAAGCTTGCAAAAGAAACTGTCAGCGCAAATAATATGTTAATAATCTATTAAAGAAAGCATAATATATGCGTTTGTTTTTTAAAATACTATTAGGGCTCGTTTTTCTTATTGCTATTATAGTTATCATTCCTTTTACACAGTTTGGTAACAATCTTATAAAGCCTTACATTCAAGATGCACTTAATAAATACTCTCCTATTCCTCTTGAAGTTGCTCTTTTTCGTTTAGGTTTTAGCTCCTTTGAAGTTAATGTAAAAGGGGGAGAATCTATAAATGCACATTTGCAAGGCTCGTATTCTCTATTAAAATTATCAATAGATTCATACTTAAAACTTGATGTTAAAGATCTTTCTTATGCGGCAAAAGCACTTAATGCAGAACTGCAGGGTTCATTTGTAGCTGATATTAAAGCTGCTGGCGATTTAAGTTCAATGCAAATTGTAGGGGAGAGCAATATTGCACATTCTAAAACTATCTTTCTTGCCCAGTTAAAAGATTTAGCATTTTCTAGCCTTGATGTGCAAGTGCAAGATGCGTCAGTTCAATCTTTGCTTGGTATCATTGCCAAGCCACCATATGCACAGGGCTTAATTAATATTACAACAGCCATCGTGCAAGATACTCAAGGTATTAATGGTAAAGCAGATTTTGTGCTTTCAAATGGTTCAATTGATGCATCATTAGTACAAAAGGATTTTAATATTGCAATACCTTCTACTATTTTCAATATCCAACTTTTAGCAAATTTCAATGGTGAAAATGTTGCCCATAATCTTCTTGTAAAATCGAATGTAGGTAATATAACTACTGAAGGCACAACAAATATCAACACCCTCGCTACAGATTCTCAATATGCACTTAACATAAATAACCTTGCCCCGCTTACCCCATTGGTGCAAATGCCTATAAGGGGGGATTTAAATACTGATGGATATGTTAAAGGCGATCAAAAATCATTACTTATTGATGGAAAAAGCAATATAGCCCAATCTGATACTTTGTATCGCATTCAACTTGCCAACTTTGCACCATCAAGTGTAGAGGCAAACATAAAATCTTTAAGTTTGGAAAAAATACAATACATGCTTTATCAACCCATTTATACAAATGGCACTTTAAATTCAACCATTCGACTTAATGATTTTGACGCTGGTATTTCTGGGCAAATTATTGCCTCTATATTAAATGGAACAGTTAATAATGCTGCAATGAAAAATAATTTTGATATAAATATACCTACAACTGCCTATAAACTCAATATTTCAAGTACATTGCACAGGGGCAGTGGCGAGCTTGTAGCGGATATTTCTTCTGCTCTTGTAAATATTGTTTTAGATAAAACAAATTTTACTCTAAACCCTATTGCTTTGCATGGCCCCTATATACTTAATATACCAGAACTCAATCGTTTACAATTTGTAACAGGAATGCCTATGAAAGGCAAAATTGATGCAAATGGAAATATAGATTTAAACAATGCTCACGGCTTGCAAGCCTCCTTTATAAGCAATATGCTTGGTGGTAGTGTTAATGCCCATCTCAACAATAATACTATTAATGCGCAGCTCAGCAAACTTAGAAGTGAAGAGTTTTTAAAAATGCTTACCTACGCTCCATTTTTCAGCTCTGAAATGAATGGGCAATTTCAATATGAGCTTCTAAGTAATAGGGGTATTCTTGAAGCTTCTCTAAGTAATGGACATTTATCAAAAAGTCCTTTAACTGCATTACTGTTGCCAGCCTTTGGAGTGGATTTAAGCAAAGAGATTTATCAGCAAGCCTCATTAAAAAGCGTTATTGCCAACAAAGTTATTAATTCAGATATCAATCTCTTATCGCATAACACATCAATTACTGCTAAAAATGCAAAAATCAATACTAGCAATAACAATGTTGATGCTATCCTTACAATAGCTATTAAAAACAAACCAACCAATGTTACTATAGCAGGCAATATAAAACAACCAAAAATATCTATAGATAGACTCAATCAAGCTGTAGATAAATTAAAAGATAAAGTTGGTGAAAAGATCAATGAAAAAATTGAGAAAACTTTAGATAAAAATCTGCAAAAACATCTCACGCCAGAACAAACCGAAGATGTTAAAGGGATATTGCAAAATATCTTTAAAAAGTAATTTAAAAATATTTACCTCTTTAGACTATAATATACACTTATTTATAAAGGATAGAAAATGTTACAAGGAATAATTAAAAAGAGCACCTCTAAAGCCTCTACAAAAGCTTTAAGAAAAAATGGTTATCTCATAGCAAATATATATGGCAAAGGGCAACCTAATGTGCATTGTGCATTCAAAGCAAATGATTTTATAAGAACAGTAAAAAACAAAGAACATCTTATTTTTTCTGTTCAGCTTAATTCTCAAGAATACAGAGTTGTTGTTCAAGAGTATCAGAGGGACCCTGTAACAAGCGATATACTTCATGTTGATTTAATGCTTGCCCAAGATGGTATTGAATCGCACTTTTTTGTTCCTGTTGCTTTTAGTGGCACGCCAAAAGGCTTGAAAGACAAGGGTGCATTAATGATATCCAAAAAAAGAATAAAAGTTAAATGTCTTCCAGAAAAAATTCCGCTCAATTTTCCTCTTGATATTGCTCCATTAGGCGTTGGCGATTCACTTTTAGTGAGAGATATTGTTGCGGTTGATGGTGTCCGCATTGTTGAAAAAGCAGATGTTGCAGTAGTTGGAGTTATCAAATCCCGATAATAAAGGCTCTTAGTAAATGATTCTTGTAGTAGGATTGGGAAATCCGGGCATACAATATCGTTTTACGCGGCATAACATAGGTTTTTTAGCTTTAGAACATATTATTTCATACCTTAATAACGAAAAGCAACATATTTTTTCCATCAATAAACTTTTTTTTAAGGGTATGGCATGGAAAATGAAAGAAAGCATTTTTCTCCAGCCCACTACTTTTATGAACCTTTCAGGAGAATCTGTTGTTGCAGTCGCCCATTACTACAACTGTGAGCAAATTATTGTTATTCATGATGATATTGATCTTAATTTTGGTGCTATTCGCTTCAAGGTTGGTGGAGGAAACGGGGGACATAAGGGCTTACTCTCTATAGACAGTTTATTAAAAAAGCCATATCATAAAATAAGAATAGGAATCTCAAAACCGACATACAAAAATATTGATATTGCTGATTATGTGCTTTCCCCATTCTCTGAAGAAGAACTTTTACAGCTTCAAAACATATTTGCTCAAACAACAAAAGCTCTTATTAGTATTTTACAAGGAACATCATGGGAAAAAATCGCATCACTTTTTTCATCTAAAGGTATTTAATGCGAATTTTTTATTTTATCGGCTTTTATTATATTAAATATTTCATTCTTATTACTGTTGCACTCTGTTTCTTTTTTGTAGGTATTGACATATTAAAATTTTCTCATCAACTTCCTGATTCTGCTAACCTCATGATTCTATTTTTTCTTTATGATTTTATTTATGCACTAGGTTTTATACTTCCCATCTCCTTATTGCTCTCTGCAATAGTAGTCTTTGCTGTTTTATTACGCAATAATGAATTTGTTGCTTTATTGTCGCTAGGTTATTCAAAACAACAAATCATTCAACCAATATTTATCATCGCTAGCTTAGTGCTTATATGTTTTATTGGCACTAATGCTTCACCCCTTGCCTATGCCAAAGAAAAGGTTGAGCAAATTATTAACAAAAATAGCAATAATCGCTCTAAAGGTGAATTGCTTGTAAAATATAAAAACAATTATGTTTATTTTGAACGTATATATCCTCTTATTCAAAAAGCAGAGGGTATTCGAGTCTATACCATAGAAGGCAAAAATTTATTACAGTTTATCGTGGCAAGTCATGCAACTTTCATTAAAAATAAATGGCAACTCCAAGATGTTACCCTCCTAACCTTTAGCCCCGGATTTAAATTAGGTGAACAGGCTTTTAGTAAGGAGGTTCTACCTACATTAGAAATATTAGAGGGCTTCAAGCCTAAAATTTTAGATATTATCTATGAGCGAAGCGGTTCTGTAAGCATTATCGATGCTCTAACATCTCTTAATTTTCTTGAAAGTGAAGAGGTAAATTTATCAAAAATTCGGGGCATATTGTATTCTCTTGTGCTATTTCCTTTTTTTTCTATCCCTACTTTAGCTCTTATACTCTTTAAAATGCCCTATACGATTCGATATGGGGAAATGACACCCTATATTTTTAGTGCTCTATTAATATCATTAATGGCTTGGGGTGTATTTTTTGCTCTTTCTCGCTTTTCGATGAGTGGTTTCATACATCCTGAATGGGTTTTTGTGCTTCCTATGTGTTTATGGTTTTGTTTAGGATGGATTTTTTTAAAGAAATTTAATAACTAACGCTTATCTAATTATATAGATATGCTTTACAATAATATAATATAGATTTAATAAATACACGCATTTATAAGGAATACCATGAATAACAAATTGCAACCCCCCCCCACCCATAAATACCCAACAACACAAAACAACAAGACTCAATAATATATACTCTATCCAATCATAAATCTAAAAACTGTGCAACTTGTTCCCCTACAAATATTTACAAGCATAAAACAATGAGTTTAAGTAAAATAAACTATATCTC
>JARHYY010000025.1 GCA_029258405.1 Helicobacteraceae bacterium
AAACTAAAACTACTTTCTACTGCTTTCATTTATATTCCTTTTGTGGTTATATATTTTTTGTATTATGCCATATTTATTTTTACTTAAATTATAATTTTCAAAATTTCTAATATATCATGCCTATGATTTTTGCTTAAGATTCCAAAAATTTTAAAAATTTCTAGCAAAAAGATCTTCTTAGAAGAATCCAAAACAAGCAAACCGTATTCTTTAGATTCTGCTACTCTACCCAAAAGAGAGTCTTTTGTTTGTAAATCTGTAATGGGGAAGCATACATAAAGCATTGGCTGTATGCCAACTGCCCTTTGTTTTTCTTTAATAATAATTTCAATTAAAATATCAGAATTATTAAATTTATGCACTAAAAGCGGGTATTTTACTTCAGAGTGACAAAACTCTATGTCTAAAATCTTTTTATTCACAGGGTGGATTCGCAAAATCTGTAAATCACTTCTAGAGTCTAAAAATTCATATTCTTTAATGTTTTGCAAAAATACTCTCAAATCATCAATTTCATTTTTTGTAATGATTTCCCATTGTACAAAATAGTAAAGATATTCACTCAATTCATAAAGGGCTTTTCTCTTGCCATTTGCCCCTATAAATTCTGTATATTCCAATGTGCTTAGTGCTAGCTTTTCCTTATCGCTTTTATCTACATCATAGCCTATTTGCCATTCTATAATAATGTTTTTGATAAAATGGAGTTTGTCTTGTAGCGGTGGGTAACCCATATTCATAAAAACTATTTCTATATTTTACCCTTATCTTGCCACTTTGTGTAGTAAGCGGAATAGGAATAAAAATTTGCTTATTTTCATAAGTTTTAATCTTCATAATGCACCCCTAATAATTCCTTAAAATAGTTTTCGATCTCTAAGCTTAGCACTCTTTTTTCACTTGCTTTAACAAAATGAGATTCTAAGGCTTTGAATTTATCATAATCAATCAAAATATCACAATTGCCAAAATAATAAGGGATATGCTCTAATTGCATTTTAAATACATCTATATAGCAATAAAGGCTATATTTTTCTTTGGTAACATAGATTATATTGTTATCATCTGCCTTTTGCATGAATGTTTTTGATCTTGCAAGGGCATTAATATCCCTTAGTGTATAAAACATTGCCACATGTTCTTGTGTCTTCTTTTTATTTGGATATTTATCAATATACCTAGCTATAAAGTCAAAATCATTCAGCCTAAAACTCTTATGTTCTATGGTTGTAAAAGTAAAATTATAAATAAAATCATAATCCATACCTTTATTATCCCTTTTATATAGCCCAATAATGATAGGAAAATATCCTTTAGAATCTTTGCAAAATTCTTTAGAGCTAATAATTGTAGAATCTATAAGCCTATAGTTATTGCTAAATGCCTTTAAGGCATTAAAATTTGTTTTTTTGATGAGATAGGAAAGTGGATGCAATATGCAAATATAATCCGCCTTAAGCATTGCATAAGAATTTAAAAAACTTATGCCTATATCTCTAGCCTTAAGGTTAGAATCTATTATAATGCTTTGCTTATCTTTAAGATGGCTTTGAGCAATGGAAGTTTTATCATTATAGGGTGGATTGCCTACGATTATAAGCTTATCAGTTTCTGTAATATTAAAATTTGCTCTTGAAACATTGTGTAACGCATTTTTATGCAAGAACAAAGGCTTATTTTTAGAATGTGCAAAAACCTCTTTTGCCTTCTGTAATGCTTTTTCATCAATATCTATCCCGACAAACTCTTTATTTTCTAGTTTGTCAAATTTTAGAATCTCTTTGCTTTTCTTTAAAGCCAAACAATCCGGGTGTATCTACAAGGCAAATATCATTATCTACTTCATATAATTTTATTTCGTCTGATGATTCCTTATGCGATATTTTCATGCTTGTCCTATCAAGCTTTTCTAGCCAAGCTGCTGCAATAGATGTTTTGCCTTCAGAAAAGCCACCAATCAAAGCAACCTTTAATTTGGTGGTTTTTATGCTTTCTATGGCATTACTGATTTTATCTTTGAGATATGGCTCTATTTCTATGCCCATTTTCTCACCCTTGTCTAAAAATTTGCATAGCATTTTTAAGGCGTTGATAGCTTCTTGTTGTTGATGCTTAAACTCTTTTGTTGTATTTATCACATGAGCTCCTTGCTTTCAAAGATGAATTCTTTTTTGCATTTCTTTTGATTTTGCTTCTATCTTATCAGATATATTATATATTGTATCTATTGTCTCTGGCAATTCATCAATTTTTTGTATTTCAAGTTTAAATTTTTCTCGTATTTTTTTGAAGTTATCTTTGAGCTTGTTCATGAAATCTTCTTTGATATGCTTATATGCTTGGTTGTTAAAATCATCTATGGCTTGTCTTTGCTGTGTTTTTTTGTAATCTTTATCAAAAAATTGGATAACACTTTTAACTATACCAATAATTGAAGCTATAAGTATTGCCCATCCAAGTGGATTCCATGCACTAAAAAACAAATAAGATAATAGTAAGCACACCACCAACCCTAGAACCAATGAGCCAGTTCCAGTTGATAGCATATGCTAAATGAGATGTGTATATATTTTTATCTCTTAATAATTTCTTAACTCTTTTTTTAAAATATTTTGTTTCATGAGTTATATTTTCTTTAAATTCTTGTATTTCAGATCGCATCCCTTTTTGTACACTTTTATGAAGGAGCTTGAGCTCCTTTTCTGCTGTATTTTTTAATATATCTTCTAATTCTTGATTGCTTTTAGCAATACCTAACCCTTTGAAGTTATCTCTAGCTTTTCCCCTTATCTCAAACCATGCAAGCTTTCAGAGCACACGGCTTGCCATAATTTTAAATAATCATTTCATCTATCCAAATAAACAAAGAACCTTTTATATAGGTTTGTTACCCGCTTTTACTCTTAATAGGTTGAGCTTTTTGTATGCTTTGCTATCAAGGTTTATTTCATTAAGATATTTAATTATAACATTATTTTTAGTTGCATGGATTAACTTATGTATAGATTTATCTACCCATATCAAGTTATTATACTCATCATTACCCCCTAAATGTAAGGGTATTT
>JARHYY010000074.1 GCA_029258405.1 Helicobacteraceae bacterium
AATGAAACAGTTGTTCAGCTTGAAAACATTACACAGCAAAATGTACAAATTGCTCATCAATCACAAGAAATAAGTAATGCTGTCGATTCAGTGGCTAATAAAATATTAGATGATGTGAATAAGAAGAGGTTTTGAGGGCAAGTTATAACTTATATACTAACAACCGCCTCGCCCTTAAGGTGCATCATGCTATTGAATCTTTAAGGCTAATAAACCACCAATTTCTCTACCTAGGTGAATCATAAGCTGTTGTGCATTTTTCATTGCTTCTTCTACATTCATAGGAGCAGGAATTAAAGAAAACATGGCTTGTATATGTGTGTGTAGTTTTTCATAACCCTCACCTAGACTTCCAGCAATTCCAATAACAGGCTTATTGAAAGTGCCTGCTAATGTTGCCACACCTACAGGGGCTTTACCAAAAGAGCTCTGATAATCTAGCATGCCCTCCCCTACAATCACTAAATCAACCTTTTGTATCACTTCCTCTAAGCGTATCAAATGGATCACGCTAGAAATTCCGCTATGAATTTGTGCTTGCAAAAAAGCATGGAGTGCAAAGCCCATACCCCCAGCAGCTCCCATTCCTTCTAAATGTGCCATTTTCTTGCCAAAATGTTTTTCAGTATGGGAGCTAAAATTTTGCATACCTTTTTCTAAAATCTCTAAATCATTTGTATCTGCCCCTTTTTGTTTGCCATATACAAAAGTTGCACCATTTTTGCCTAGCAAGGGATTTTTGACATCACATAGGGTAATAATATTACAATTATGAGTTTTTAGCATAGAATGCGTTTCTAAAGATGCAATTTCTCTTAAATGCACTCCTGAAGCTTGTGCTGGAATAAGAGCTCCTTTTGCATCAAAAAATCTCACGCCTAAGGCTTGTAAAAAACCTATGCCCCCATCATTTGTCGCACTTCCACCAATACCGATATAAATAGTATCCATACCTCTTTGCAGCACTTCTTTAAAAAGCTCCCCAAAGCCAAAAGTTGAAGCATACAAAACCTTCCTTTTTTCCTCAGGAATCAAAGCTAACCCACAGACTTGAGCCATTTCAATAATAGCCGTTTTATGATGGTATAAATATCTACCTTGAATTGTATGACCATAAGAATCCACAACGCTCACATAGCCACTTTTCCACATCTTTTGACTATTTTGCATACAATCAAGCAAACCTTCTCCCCCATCACTCATAGGAGCAATCATAATATCAAATTGCGTTGATGCTAGCTCTAAGCCCTGTTGCAAAGCAATAGACGCTTGTAAGGCTGACATAGAGCCTTTGAAAGAATCAAGAGCGATAAGAATCTTCAATGTTTTTCCATGCAAGAGTATTCAATACAACATGTTGTTATCTAAAAACACATAGCTTGCAATATTTCTGATAATATATAGAATCACTCATGCACACCCTTGCTATCAATTAAAATTTCTTTTTATTAACATCCTCCAAAATCCCAGCAACAATGTTATTAACCTTTTCAGCAATAGCATTTGTTATATGCACTACCTCCACATTCTCTTGCGTCATTGATTCAAGTTGAGCAAGGCTCTCATTGATTTGGCTTAATCCTTCAGCTTGTTCTCTGATAGAGCCCCCTATATCATTTACTGATTGCACTAAAACATTTACATTGACTTCTATTTCACCTAATGACTTTGCTGTTCGTTCAGCAAGCTTTCTCACTTCATCAGCCACTACATTAAATCCTCTGCCATGTTCCCCCGCCCTTGCTGCTTCTATAGTTGCATTAAGTGCTAGGAGATTTGTTTGATCTGCAATATCTCGAATGATATTAACAATATTTTTAATATCTTCAGATTGATTTGTTGCATCCATTGTTTTTGCATTGACATTCTGCACAGAATAATTGATTTGCTCAACAGCAGCGGCAGATTGCTCAAGTGAGCTTGCCTGTGTTTGAGAGCTTGAAGAAAGCTTTTGCATAGAAGCCTTAAGTGCTTCAGATGATTCAGTTAATTCCTTAGCAAAATTTGATGAAACAGTAAGCATTTCTTTAATAGTTTGACCTAAAGTATTAGTAACAATTTCTACTCTTCCTTTAGCATCTTTAACTTCTGTGGTAAAGTCAAGCTTGGTATAAGAATCAAATACGCGAGTTATTTCATTAACATCGCTTCCAATTTTTTCTTCCATAACATTAAACATTCTATTAAACACTTCTTTAAGCTCTATTAATTGGGGGTTAGCTGGGTCTTTGATGATTCGCACTGAAAGATTGCCTGCTTGAACTTCTTTTGCTATTTGGGTTGATTGTTTTATCACTTCCTCATCTTGCAAAAGCCATTCTTGTGTTTTTTTCATATTTTCGTTCATGATCCTAGCCATTGCTCCAAGCTCATCATTAGCTTTTACTTTAATTGTTTGTAGTTGTACTTTTTCATGATTTAAATAGCGGAAAAACAGTTTTAATGCATTGAGAATATTGGCTATACGAGAGCTTATAAAATATTTGATAAATAATAATATAGAAATAATCATGACAATGAATACAATAACATTAGCACACATTACAATAATCAATAAATGATTAAGCGACTCATAAACAGCATCTTTTGGGAGGGAGACAAACATAGCCCAATAAGTTTGAAAGTCATCATATCCTATAGTAAAAGGATACACTTGTGTTAAAGATTGTACGCCTGCAGTTGTGGTATATTCAATAAAAGCACTCTTTCGTGATAAAATTGTATCATATAAGTATTGAGCAGAGCTACTTTTATTAACTTCGGTGATTTTTTTGCCTACCAAATCTTGATTGCTATGTATAGCAACAGAACCATCGCTAGCAATAACAGAGCGCGTATTGCCCTCGTAAGTATCAAATCTCTTATCTAAGAGCGTTTCAGACATAACCTTTAAATCTACAATAGCACCCACAACACCAATAAGGTTTTGATTTCTATCAAAGATGGGGGCAACAATATTTGAGCCTATGAGTTCATATGAACCAAGAGTAATATGCAAAGGTATTCCAATGGTGGTTTTTTTGCTCTCAAGAGTTGCTTTAACAGCTGGAAATTCGGTAATAGAATCTAAAGCTTGCAGGGGGACAATATTTCCATTTGATTCTTTTTTTAAAAGTATCACAAACTTATCTGAAGCCGTTCGAAATTTATCACTTAAAGAGAGCTTTTCAAGAGTTGGGTTAAAATAATAAAAATAAGCATAGCTACTCCAATGCGATGCTTTTAAAAGACCTTTTAAAATATCTTCTGATTCAATGACGACATCTGTGCGGTTAGTGGTGTGTAAAAAACGATTATTCATGATATTAGCCGAATTGTCAAGCACAGAAATAACGCTGTTCATGTTTCCTTGTATATAGTTAGCATATCTTGCTGTATTGGCTATAAGAATTTTTTCAATATTGCTGTTGATCTCCTGCCGCACTTGAATATTAATGATTAAGACAATTAGAAAAATGCCTATAAATAAGACAATGCCAACAACAGCAACAATTTTTTGACCAATTTTAAGATTACTATAAAAATTCATGAGAACCCCAAAAATTTTAACTTTGTATGTTTATAACAAAAACAAAAACTATAATTATAGTATCGGCTTTTTACTTGATAAATATTGTAATATATTCAATAAATTGAATACAAGCCTCAAAATGTTTTATACATTACATAATTCAAAGTCTTAAATGAAACAACAACAAAACATGCAATAAAAATAAATCACCACCCTTAAACGTCCCTTTGTATTCTTTAAGTATATCAAAAAAAATCAAAATTATCAAGCATTCAAGAACTTTTAATAGAGATTTCATCTTTATATAGGATTAAGGAAAAGCAAGAATGTGCCATTGTTCTTATAGCCCTATAAGAAATAGCTATGGCATAAAGGGAATGCACATTATAAAAACATTATCGTTTTTTTAAAGCATCAATAACAAGGGCTTCAAAAAGTTTTGCATCTTCTTTAAAATGCTCCTTAAAAATTTTCTCAAGCCTTAAAATAAGACTGCCATTGATATGTTTATGTGCAAGAGCTAATGAGAGTATATGAGCACATTGCTTTTCTTCTATTGGCTGTATTGCAAACTTTTGAATAAATATATTAGTTTCTTGAGTGAGCACTTCAAGAGAGGTTTGAGGGTTTTTAAGATGGAGCAAAAATCTCTCATAAATATCTTCTTCATCTTTTGGTTGTTGCTGTTGCTTTGTTTGAAATGCAGGCAAATAGCGATAGAGCAAGTAACCACAAACAGCGAGCATAAAAGCAAGCAATAAAATACTTATAAGAATTTCCTTTAACCACTGTGCTTGCATTTTTATTGTGCTTGTTGGGGGTTTATTTCAAGAAAAATATCTGCACCTAACCCAAGTTTTTGCATTGCACCTACGAGTATAAGGCTCAAAAGCCCCGCAAAAAAACCAGCCACAATATCATCGCCTAGCACGCCAAGCCCACCTTTAACATTTCTGTCAATTCGCCCTATTAGAGATGGCTTCCAAATATCAAAAACCCTAAAAAACACAAAAGCGAGCAAGATTTGAATCATTCCAAAACCTACTATCGCAAGGGCAATCCATACGCCTACAAGCTCATCAATAACAATACATTTATTATCATGTATGCCACCTTGTTTTTCGTATTGATTTATAATTTTTATAGCAATTATGCTTATAAGAATACTCAAAAGAAAAAGATTAGAGGCTTCAAGATAATATAAAATAGGCACACCAAGCAATGTAGCTACCAAGCTCCCCATTGTGCCTTGTGCCTTTGGGGCATGCCCTACATAGCATAGCGTTAAAAATAGCCATTGCATTGTAAAGTTTTTTGGAATAGTGTGCTCTTGTTGTTGATGTGTATCTTCTAATTCTTGTTGTGCTTCATTTCTTAGGTTCTCCTCTTCTTTTTGTTCTTTGAGCTCTATGGCATGAATTTGATCTTTTTCCTCTTGTGTTAGAGGTGGCGCAAGCTGGAAAGAGTGTTTTTTTTGTTGTGCCTCTTCCATGCTCTTATGAAAATCTTTCATTTAATATTCCTTTAATCTATTAAATGTGATTGGTATAATGACAAGAGCTTAAGATAAAACTTTTCATCATCATATTCATTAAGCATTGAAGTTGAAGGCACAATATCATAATAAAGCTGCTCTATTCTCTTGAAACGATTCAAGAATAAATGGCTTAATATCATGGCTGAAATTTCTTTACGCACTAATATAGTAGGAGGAGGTATCCCTAGCTTATAGAGATCAAGCAATGATTTAGCACGATAATGTATATGGTGAAAATGCCCATGAGGGCAACCATCAATGCTTACGATATTGCTACATTGATTACAATAAACCTGTTCGCTTAAAACTTTTATTTTGATATTTATTCCATGGAGCATATCAAAAATTGTTCTCTTCTTTTTATTTTCATAATAGAGTGATAATCCAATGTGGTTTGTGCCTGTAATAATATCTGTGCAGCCAATATTTTGTGCAATGATTGCATCAAGTATAATACGGTTCGCCCCACCTGAAAGCAATGTATTTTCCATAGGAAACACAAGCAGCTTGTTGGGTAAAAAATAGTGGCTTATAGTGTGTTGCAACATTTTCATACGCAATTTAAAGGGAATAACAGTAGAGGTGCTACTATGCGGCTTGAGCAAAAAAAGCACCAATAAATCACTATTATCATAAGCAGTGCGAATTATTTGTTCATGCACTCTATGCAAAGGGTTTGCCTGCAATATAAGAGTAGTAATTTTTTTAGCTTGCAATAATTCTTTATGTTCTTGAATACTTGAATGGACTTCACATATATTTTGCAATGGGCTTATATGAAAATCCCCTGATATAGCATACTCTCCAAGTGCACTATAAACAGATTTTGCTCTAGCTGAAGTAAAGTCGCCTCCCATAAGTTTTTTAAAGCGTTTTTCTCTGTCTATGCGAAAAACTTCATCAACAACAATCCAGCCATAGTTCTTGCCTTTATGGACAATATTAAGCACTTCTCCTTTGTGTGTGCTACTTAAAACTTCTCTATTTTTTCTTCCAGAAGGCGTTAAAATAAAAGAAAAAGGGAAACTCACCCCCTTATATAAACCTGTTGCATCAACTTCTTCTGCTTCCTTTGCTCCCATGAGGTATTCAACCGGTTTTAAAAACCCATTTGCACACATGCTTAGGGTATATATTCCCTCTCTATTGAGATGTATCGCCCTATTTTTTTTTAATGATTCCATATTTCTTTCGTTTTTCCCATAAACTTTTTCGAGATATTCCTAATTTACGGGAAAGTTCTGTATCTGGATATTTATGCTCAAAACGAAGAATAATATTTTTGATATAATCATCAATACAGAGAATTTCTCCGCAAAAATCAATGGTTTTTGTGCAATCAATTTTAATGATATTATCAAATGGAATATCATCAGCACCTACATAAGAAACAACTGCTTGTTTTGCAGTGATTATATTTAATAATTCTTTTCTTTCTGGCTTTTTAAGCTCCTCTAAACCAACAATATAAAGAATATGCTTATATTGCTGCTGTATAGCCTCTCTCCAATCAATTTTTCCTTTTAGTGAAATAAAACTTAAAGGATAATGCTTACTTTTTGCATAGGCAATAATATAAGCATCTATGCTCTTTTGATTCTGGCTTTGCAAGACTAAAGGCAAGGAAATTTTTGATGGGGTTTCTATTGCAAAATCTCCCAAAATGGAATCTATATAATCATAGTAAAAAGAGGTAATTTGCTTGAGGTATTGAAAAGTATGATAATGCTCGATTTTGCGTGCTAAATCATCAATGGCAAAAGGTTTAAGGATATAATCTTTTGCCCCTGCTTTCAATGGCTTTGTTACTGTATCATCACTTACATACGAAATTAAAAGAATGATAATACTATTTTTATAGGCATTAATAATGGGGTATATATTTTGTTCTATTAAATTAGTAGAAAGCAAAACTACATCATATTCTTTGCCACTTAATCCTTCGCTCACAAGGCTTATTATTTCACATTCAAAACCAAAACTACCTAGTTTTGAAGCAATGCTTTGTGCAAGATATATCTCATTTTCAATAATTAAGATTCTCATAGATTTCTCCAATCTAAGTATTTTAATGTCGCTGTGCTTTGTGCTGCTATGCCTTCTTTCCGACCCAAAAAGCCTAAATGCTCTGTGGTAGTAGCTTTAATATTTACATGATATTTATCAATATTAAGTAAGCTAGCGAGCTTATTTTGCATATCTTTTTTATATGGAGCAATTTTAGGGGACTGTATAATAAATGTAAGATCAACATGAATAATTGTATAACCAACAGCTTGCACAAAATCAACAACTTCTGTGAGCAACTTTGCAGAATCTATTCCCTTATAACGATCATCTGTATCAGGAAACCAAACACCAATATCTCCCGCCCCAATGCCCCCAAGCAATGCATCAATGAGTGCATGAATACCCACATCTCCATCACTATGTGCATCTATAGCATAAGAGCAAGGAATATCAACCCCCCCTAGTCTAATGCTTTCATGTTGGTTGTGTGCTTTAAGCCCATGCACATCAAAACCATGCCCCACAAAGCAATCATGAGATGGGCAAGGAAAATGCTTAAGCAAATAAATATCTTTTTCATGCGTAAGCTTTTGGAGCTTTTTGCTCCCAGAAACAAAAAGCACTTTGCCCTTATGGGCATGAATGGCACTACTCTCATCACTAAAGCTTGTTGCATTACTTAAAGCATTTATGAGCATTTGGGTGCGGCTAAGCTGTGGTGTTTGTATAAGCTTAGTTGCTTGGCGGTCTATATAGCCATGTGCATCATTATAAATAGTATCAAAAACTTCGATATAGGGCACAACACAATCAAAGCAAGAATTATTTTCAAGATGCTCAAGCAATAAGTCAAGAACAAAGCCATCTGTAATACATCGTGCTACATCACTAACAAGCACATAAGGTGTAGATATATGTTGGAGAGCATTTTTAAGAGATTCTTGGCGAGTATTTCCGCCCGAAATAATATTAATGTCTTCAGCCCATTGAGTAGAATATTCCACTTCTTTTGGAGGGAGCACAACAACAACTTGCTCAAAATCACATAAAGATAACCATCTATTGGTAACATATCTCCATAGTGGAATGTGCCCTATTCTAAGCCATTGTTTTTTTATATTCAATTGCCTTTTGCTGCTGTCTTTAAAGCGACTACTTGCACCAGCTGCAAGCAAAATTAAGGAAGTATAAAGGGCTTTTCTCTTGCTCGTTTTTTCTTTAGACATTAATATAACTTTAATATTTTTTAATTCTTTATTTAAGAAACTTACTTTTAAAAATTTTAAAATTATAGCATGAAAAAGCTTTTTTTTATCTTTTTTTTGATAATTTTCAAAAATATTTTATAGGCATCACCAAAAGTATAATAAAAAGGATACATATGCGAAAAGAATGGATTCAAAGACGAAGTGCAGACAGCATTAAAACACAGTTGCATTATGCAAAAAGAGGGATTATTACTGAAGAAATGGAATCAGTAGCCAATATCGAAGGGCTTAATGCGGAAACAATAAGGAGCGAAATTGCCAAAGGAAGGCTTATACTCCCTGCTAACATAAAGCATCATGCTCTTGTGCCCATGGGGATTGGCATTGCCACAAAAACAAAAATTAATTCTAATATTGGTAGCTCATCATTAGCAAGCTCTATTGATGAGGAAATACAAAAAACATTAGTTTCTATCAAATATGGAGCAGATACCATTATGGACTTAAGCACAGGAGGGGATTTAGATGCTATCCGTTCAGCAGTTATTGAAAACTCAACTGTTCCTATAGGAACAGTGCCTATTTACCAAATATTGCATGATGTCAGAGGTGATGTTACCAAGCTCAACAAGGATATTATGCTTGAAATTTTAGAAAGACAAGCTCAACAAGGCGTGAGTTATTTTACCATACATTGTGGTTTTCTCCTTGAGCATATGCCTAAAGTAGCTAAAAGAAAAATGGGCATTGTTAGTCGCGGTGGAAGCCTTATGGCAAGCTATATGTTACATTATCATCAAGAAAATCCTTTTTACGAAGCTTATGATGAAATTTTGAAAATTTGCCAAAAATATGATGTCAGTTTATCGCTTGGTGATTCATTAAGACCGGGTTGCTTAGCTGATGCAAGCGATGAAGCTCAATTAGGAGAATTAGCCGTATTAGGAGAGCTTACTAAAAGAGCATGGGAAAAAGATGTACAAGTAATGGTTGAAGGTCCTGGGCATGTACCCATGAATCAGATTGAACGAAATGTTGAACTTCAAAAAGAGCTCTGCCATGAGGCTCCATTTTATGTACTTGGACCATTGGTTACAGATATTGCTGCGGGGTATGATCATATTGCCTCTGCTATTGGGGCGGCAATTGCTGCATGGAAAGGCGTAGCCATGCTTTGCTATGTAACCCCAAAAGAACATTTAGGGTTGCCAAATGCTGCTGATGTGCGTGAAGGAATTTTAGCATATAAAATCGCTGCTCATGCGGCAGATATTGCACGAGGGCGGATTAATGCAAGGCTTAGAGATGATGCCATGAGCGATGCGCGTTACAATTTTGATTGGAATAGGCAATTTGCTTTAGCTCTAGACCCAGAAAGAGCAAAAGAATATCATGATCAATCTCTACCTCAAGAAGTGTTTAAGGAAGCAAAATTCTGCTCGATGTGCGGACCAAAGTTTTGCAGTTACAAAATTTCTCAAGATATTCAAAACATGATGGAGCAAGAAAGCATTACTGCTTAATTTTATATTTTAGAATATATTCTTAATAAAAACAAAAGCTCCTACTTATTCTTATTTAGAGATACATTACTTAAATCATGCCCCCTTGTTTTAGCGGGGCAATTGATTGTCTAGCCCCTCTCTAATCATGTAAGCTTTAGCACATATAACATGTTGTTGTTTGATGTTTTACCCCTTAAGATAACAGAACTTTTAAGAGGTGTTTTTGCTATCTTGAAAATTAACATTGCATTCTTTATAATAAGCTTTTGATTTTTTGCTTTGATACATATAAAATAATTAAGAGTATATGCTTTTGCCCACCCTTATAACAAGAATTTAAATATATGCTTAAGGATTAATGAATGAGAGTATTTTATAGATTATGCAATGTTATTATCTCTAACCCCCCCAACAACCCTCAAGAGTCCAAAAATTCAAATAACAGAATAAACCTTAAAGAACTTACTTAACTCCACTATATAAAGTTATATTATAAGCTCATTGTAAAAACAAACTCAAGCACAAGGTTG
>JARHYY010000128.1 GCA_029258405.1 Helicobacteraceae bacterium
TAAAAACACCTAGAATTATATATACCATACAAGATTAAAGAGTTATCCAAAGCACTCTTATATATGTTCTTATTATATGCTATTGATATGATTAAGGAGTTAGACTTGAGGTAATAATACATAATAATTTCTTACAATAAATAATCTCTTGCAATATATAAATCTCATTGATTCTCAAGCATAAGTATTAACTCTTCTATAAGAGTAGAGCTAAAAATAAAAACCTAACAAACACTATAAACACATATATTAATGATATAAACATGAGATAGCATTTCAAAAAGCTTTATCTGTTAAGAGATAGAGTAATAGTAGGATTATTTTATTTATTAAAATTTCTTCTTTTGTGTGTCTGCAAGAATCTGTGAAGCTATTTCATTAACAGATTGACTGATATTTTGTGAATATTTTGCTGATTCTGCATTTTGATGCATGCCACCTTCAAGCTGTGCTATCGACTCATTAATTTGTGCTACTCCTTGTGCTTGCTCATTAATATGCTCGGCTACTTCATTAATACCTTGTGTTAAAATATTAACATTAGTTTCTATCTCATTTAAGCTTTTTTGTGTCCTTTCAGCAAGTTGTCTTACTTCATCTGCTACTACTGCAAAGCCTCTACCTGCTTCTCCAGCTCTTGCTGCTTCTATTGCGGCATTGAGTGCTAAAAGATTTGTTTGGCTAGCAATATCATTAATGATATTTACAATACTTCGTATATCTTCACTTTGGCTTAATACCTCATTAGTACGGGTACGCATATTCTGCATAGAAGCAGTGATTTGCTCTAAAGAAGCGGCAGTTTGGGTGAGTGATTGAGCTTGTTGCATAGTATTTTGTGTGAGTTTATGCACATTATCTTCAAGTTCATTTGATTTTTCGCTCAAACAATGTGCAAAATTACTTGAATCTTTAAGCATAGTTCGTATTTCTTGTCCCAAAATATTTGCAATATTCTCGATATTGCCATGTGGCTGTGCAATGCTCTCACGAAAATCAAGGTTTTTGTAATATTCAAACAACCGTTGAATGTCATTCATATTATTACCCACCTTATCATACAGTATATCAAGCAAATTATTCAAAATACCTTCCAATTTTATCAATTGAGGATTATGTGGTTGTGCATTCAATCGTGCTGTTAAGTCTCCTTCTTTTATGCATTCAACTGTTTTTATAGCCTGCTCTATCGCCTGTCTATCTTGTGTGCTCGATAATTCAATATCCTCAACAGCGATATTAATATTTTTTGCCATTCTCCCAAGCTCATCGTTTTTATTTATAGAGATCATATCAACCTTATCAATTTTGTATTGTAAGAAAGCAAAGAAATTTTCTAATCCTGTATATATTTTTTGAATATCTTTTTGCACAAAAAGTTTAATATAAGCCATAGTGAGCAGGGCTATCAGAATCGTTAAAGCAATTACGATGACAATAATAACATAGCGAACAAAATAAAGCTCATAAAAAATATCATCATAAGGAACAAAATTAACCATAGTCCATATCACATCATCCCATATTTCAAATTTAAAAACCCCTGCTATACCAACTTGCCCATCTTTTGAATGTATTTCTACAATAGCAGTATTTTGAAGTGCGTATTCATTTGGATTATATGGTAGGGCAATAATCTCTTGTGTTGCTTTAGAATCTGTTATCATACTCACTGAACTACCTATCATATCAGTATCATAATAGAGTGCCAAATTATTATACTCATTTAACATCATGCGTTCAGAATGTTCATAAACAGCATTTGAAGGATTGAGTACAATATTTGAAAGTGCATGAATATCAATTAATGTACCCACAACACCAATAACTTTATTTTCCACTGAAAATAAAGGAAATAATATACCAATAACTGATTTTTGGACATTATTATACATTATTTTATAAGGTTTTGTAAGCACCATATATTCTGTTTCATACACCTTTTGTATTTCATCAATTCCTTGAAAAATGCTTACATTATTCAACATTTTTAATGTGTTTTGTTTGACAACCTCCACTCCCTTATCATATTCTTTAAGATTTGTATCAATAAGAGCAAATTCAAGCTCACCCTTTTGGTTGTAAAGTTCTGCTTCTTTATTAGGTGATGACAAAATACCACGAATATGAGCAAAGGTTGTTATCATAGCGGGATCATAATCTACTATATAACTTAAAAGATATTTTAGAGCATTAGCATTAAAAAATCCATCTTCTAAACCAGCTTGAAAAACTTTTGTCGCAGCTTCAAGGTTGCTACCAGCAACGTTAAAGTAATTTTCCATCTCTCTAGTATCTTGAATGACTGAAGAAACTAAAATTTTATTTGCTTCACTCCTCATGCTTTTTTCTAAAATAACAGAAAGACTGAAGTAAAGAATACACATTCCTAATATCAACACCATAACAAGCAATAAGCTAATCTTATTACCTATACTTAAATTACGAATAAATTGCATACACAACTCCAAAACAAAACATCAACAATGACAATATATCCAATTTATATTTTAAAATTGATTTATCAATATATCTTTCCCAATTTGCACACTACAAGTAATTTTAGCTCTATCTTTAATTATTAATAAAATTAATATTAATTTTATATATGTTAATGTTTTTTTTGCAAAACAGCATATATCAACATTATTTTTGTTTTAATATTAGCATAATCAAATGACAGGTTATGTCATGCTCTACCATATAAAAATGTTAGCAAACCCACCCCTTTAACTATTTTTAAATTTTTCCTATAATGAATGTTTTCAAATTCCCATTAATCATAAAGTTTCTTGAACTCCAAAATATTAGTAAGGATAATATCAACCTTGTGCTTGAGTTTGTTTTTACAATGAGCTTATAATATAACTTTATATAGTGGAGTTAAGTAAATTCTTTAAGGTTTATTGCTCGTTTGAGTTTTGAGGTTTGGGTATAGTATGTTATTAAGTCTTGTTGGGTAGTTATGGGTGAATAAGTTGCACAGTTTTTATACTCATCACTACATCTTAAATGTAAAAGTATTTAGTGTTGATTATGTAATGAACTCTACTATGTAAAACATTATTATAGTGCTCATTCAAGATTATTGCCATTTATTGCATATTTACTATAACAGTAATAAGAGTCTTAAGATATATAAATATCAAATCTAAAACTCAAAGCAAGGATAATAACAAATATATCACATAATCTAAAACATAGTGTTAAACATCAATAACATGCTACAAAAGATGTTATGATGATTTATTTAATCAATGCTT
>JARHYY010000136.1 GCA_029258405.1 Helicobacteraceae bacterium
ATTAAAGCTCAACAAAGGAAATGTAAGAGAAAAAAATATTAAAGCATTTGTGCTTATGTCTGATGGGAGCACAGAAGGATTATATAGCAAAAGAGATAAAAAATTTGTAGAAGCATTACAAAGGCATGTTATAGAGATAACTAAGCAAGATAAAGATAAAAAACAAAAAGATATAGAAGCATTAATACAAAAAGTAAGAGATACAAAAAGCTTTGATGTTTGTAGCATCGCCATACATACTTGCGTTGAAAAAAGAGGCATAAAAATCTAAAAAAGGGGGGGGATTTGTCAATATTTCAACGATTTGCAAAATATTTTCAACCAGTATATATGAATTTCAAACCACAAAACAAACAAGAGCTACAAGAGCTTGTAAAGAATGAGAGCATACCATTAAGCAATATAGATACAAGCCTTATAACTGATATGAGTGAGTTATTTGCACATTCTTTACGAACCAATTTTGATGGGATAGAAAAATGGAATGTATCACAAGTAAGAGATATGAGTTATATGTTTGCAGGAGCAAAGAGTTTCAACCAACCCTTAAACTCTTGGAATGTATCACAGGTAAGAGATATGCAAAGCATGTTTTTGTTGGCAAGCAGTTTCAACCAACCCCTAGATTCTTGGGATATTTCAAGGGTAACTAATATGAATTATATGTTTGCAGGAGCAAACAATCTTAAGCAAAAACCAAAATGGTTATATAGGACAACTCAAAGACATAACTCTATATATAAACCACAATATAAACCACAAAACAAACAAGAGCTACAAGAGCTTGTAAATAATGAGAATCTTTATCTTGGTGATATAGATACAAGCCTTATAACTGATATGAGTGAGTTATTTAAAGATTCTCAACGAACCAATTTTGATGGGATAGAAAAATGGAATGTATCACAAGTAACAGATATGAGCTTTATGTTTTATAATGCAAAAAACTTTAACCAACCTTTAAACTCATGGAATGTATCAAGTGTAAAAAATATGAGTTATATGTTTGCATGGGCAGAGAGTTTCAACCAACCCTTAGATTCGTGGAATGTATCACAAGTAAAAAATATGCGAGGTATGTTTAATAATGCAAGCAATTTCAATCAACCGCTAAACTCATGGAATGTTTCACAGGTTGAGGATATGAATTATATGTTTTACAATGCAAGCAATTTTAACCAACCTTTAGAAAAATGGAATGTATCACAGGTAAGAGATATGGAAGATATGTTTAAAGGAGCAAGCAGCTTTAATCAACCGCTAGATTCATGGGATGTATCACAGGTTGAGGATATGAGCTTTATGTTTTGTAATGCAAAAAGTTTTAACCAACCTTTAAACTCATGGAATGTATCAAATGTAACTCATATGGAAGATATGTTTTATAGCACAAGCAATCTTAAGCAAAAACCAAAATGGTATGGGTATAAATTCTAGTTATAAATAAAAGATGAATTACAGGAATTTATATAAGCTATAAGATTATGCTAAAGAAAGAATCAAAGGAGCTTTAAAGCGTATTCACCTTTTCTTAAGTTGTTGTTTAATATAATAGGTTATTTGGAATTTATTTATATATTTATAAGGGATAGAATGCAAAGGGTATATATATTTTATTGGCTGCATTTGTATTGCCTTTCTTTAGTGTTTGTGGGTTGTTCTGTGTTTAGTGGTTATGAGGGTAGCAATGATGCTTTTACCAAAAACCTTATTGCAGCTCATTGCTCTGTTGATGAATCAGAGCTTGAAAAGATTAGGGATTCTTCTGATAAAATTTATTTAGGGCTTAATAGTGGGCTTGAGGCGAGATATTGTGCTCATTACACTTTGAGTAATGATTTTTTCAATATAGCAGAAGAGAGCTTTAGAGATGATGTTGAGCTTGAAAGTATTGCCTCAACAGTAACAAGAGTTGCTGCAAATGTTCTTATAAATGATAATGTTTCTGCTTATCAGGGTATGCTTTATGAAAAAATAATGCTTAATCTTTACAAGGGCTTGAATTATCTCTCTTTGAAAGATTTTGAAAATGCTCGAATAGAATTTAATCGCTCTTTAGAGCGTCAAAGGATGGCAAAGGAGTATTTCTCCTCTCAAATTACGGAAGCAAAAGAAGAGCTTAAGAAAGTAGATGATACTGAATATGGGGAATATGTTAGTGAAAGCATAAACAGCATTACACAGAGCTACTCTTCGTTAATGAGTGAATTTAAGGCACAGAAAAATTTTACTAACCCTTATGCTACTTATCTTGCAAGTGTGTTTTTATTCTTGGATAAAGATTACAAAAAAGCGGCAGATTTATTTAAAGAAATAGTAGCATTGGATGCTAAAAATAAAGAATTTAAAAATCAATATAAGGTTTTTGAGCAATATGCTCGTAGTTCAAATCCTCAAAAACTGCAAAAGTATGTTTTTGTTGTTTTTGAAAACGGGCTTGGAGCTACAAAAAAAGAGATTGCGCTAGATTTACCTTTCCCGCTAAAAGATTCTAAAGGAAAGCAGAGCTTTATATTAGTTTCTTTCGCTTTTCCTGTGTTGCAAAAGCGAAGCTCTGCTCAAGCATCAATTCTCATTGATAAAAAACCAACCACATACTTTATGAGTTTTGATGATGTTATTGCCACAGAGTTCAACCTCTCTTTGCCCTTGTATATAACCAAATCGATTATAAGCACTACCTTAAAAACCATTGCAACCTTTCAGGCTTCAAGGGTTAATGTCTATGCTGGATTGGGTATGATGTTCCTTAATAAGGCTATCACAAAAGCAGATGTGCGATCTTGGCAGGGCTTGCCCTCGGATATTTCTATTATGATGATACCTAATAAAGGGGTTGTTACAATAGGCAATGAACAACAAATGGAGCAAAAAAAGTTTTCTAAAAATAAAAATATACTTGTATATATTCGCTCGTTTGTGCCTTATGCACCAAGCAATATTGTGGTTATTGAATCATTATAAGGAGTTAATATGCGTTATGCTTTGAATTTGTTTGCAATGTTAATAGTGTGCGTACCTTTTTTTATCAGCGGTTGCAATGTGCAACCCCCGATAGAAAACTTGCATAAGGTTCGTTTTAATAATAATGTACCATTTAATATAGTGAGCCTTCAATCACGGAGAAATAATAATGGCTTGCTTGAAATAGAAATGGTGTTGCATTCTAGGAGCTGGTGGTTTGATGATGTTATAGGCTATCAAATTGATTGGCTTGATGGCAGTGGATTTCTCTTGAAATCATCTCAACAAAGCCCTTATAAAAGTTTCACATTAGACACTAATCGCCCATTTGTGCTCAAAGAAATTGCCACAGACAATAGAGCGACAGATTTTATTATCCATCTTGAAGATTTATAAAGGAAAAGCATGAAACATATGAAACATATATTGCAAATAAGTATTCTCTCTTCAGCATTATTAGTGCTAGGTTGTTCGTCTGCTGTGCGTTATACTAGCGGAACACCTTCTCTTGATGATCCTAATGCTGCACTAACGCTAGGGATTGATAGGGTAGATTTTGAAAGAGCGGCGGAATCCATGATAGCGAGCATGCTTGATGATCCTGCGTTTAATAAAATACAATCAGGCACAAGAAAGGTTGTTGCTATCGGACGCATTAAAAACGACACTACACAAAGGATAGACACTGATTTGCTTACAAGCAAAATCACCATAGCCTTAAGAAAATCAGGCAAGTTTATCCTTACAACAGCTGTTGCTGCTGGTGGGGCTAGGGATAGCATGAGTGAAGATGTAAGAGAGCTTAGGGCAAATGATGAATTTAGCCAAAAAACTATTGCTAAAAAAGGTACATTGGTGGCTCCAGATTTTTCCTTAGCGGGTAAGATTATTCAACGAAATTCAAGCTTGAGTAAGAAAACACAACAAGTTGATTACTATTTTCAATTAACCTTGACAGATTTAAGCACAGGTTTAGCTTATTGGGAGGATGAAAAGGTGATTTCAAAAAGCGGCTCAAATGCTTCTGTGAGCTGGTAGGAGCAGCAAAATGAAGAGAATAATATTTTTTCTTTTTTCTGTGTGTGTTTTATATGCAGAGGAACAAAACATAGCTATGTCAAATATGCCTCAAGAGATTACACAGACTGATGTGGTTATGCAAAATGCAATTTCAGATGCGAGCGATAAGGAGATTGCATCTCAAAATATTAATGATTTTTTTGATGGATTTGCTTCAGAGTATGATATTGAATATGGTATAGATAAAAATGAAAAAACTTTTTATAATGGAAAAGCTGTTGTTGCTCTTGATGATACTGATCCAAATTTTGCTAAGGCTCTTAATCTTGCCTTTGATGAAGCTTTGATAGATATGCAGGCAAGTTTTGTTCGCGATATGTATGGGAAGCAGAGCACTTCTGTTGTGCAAAAATTTTTCTCTGATGATTCTAGTAATGCGAGAGAATTTGAAAAGCTGCCCCCAGAAGGCAAGCTAAGCCAGCTGTTAAACAAGGTAACAACACTTGTAGGGGCAAAGCTTGATCAATACTTAGAAGAAATGTCCATAAATACGCAAGGGCTTTCAGAAGAGCGTAAAAAGGTTTTATTAGCTGATTCGCTTGTGCAGAAAATTCATATTAATGCGCTTGGGAATATGCGGGGGCTTGTGCCTGTGCAAACAGCTATGCTTAAAAACAGTAATGGGAAATATGAAGTTGGTGTTATTGCTGTGGTTTCACCAAAAACAAAGCAAATTGCAGAAGATATACGACTTAAGCGAGCCTCTCTTGTGAGCGGAAAAGGAAAGGATATTAACCAATTTTTACCAAAAAATAGCAAAGATTATTTAAATGAACTTGGTATTCGTTTGGTATATGATGCAAATGGTATGCCTGTTATTATGAGCTATGGGCAATGGAGCTACCTTAAAGGCGAGGATTCTTATACAAATTCACGCAAACAGCAAAACGCTGAACAAACAGCTATCGCAAGAGCTGATTCTGCTATTTCGGCATTTGTAAATTCCTCTATCACTTTTAAGCAAGATCAAGAACTTAGTAAAGATATAGAAACCTCTATTACACAAAGAATAGCTCATAATGACACAGAAGAGCAAGAAAACAGTGCAAGAAATATTATTGACAGAACAACAAGAGAGGCAAAGCTAAGTTCTCAAATTGCTCTAAAAGGTATAAGGACAATCAAAAGATGGAATGCTTTAGATGATAATGGTATTGAGTATGTAGGAGCTGTAAGGGCTTATAGCTATAATTTTGTTAAAAATGCAGATAAAATTATAGTACCTGTTCAAAAAACTCAAGCAGGAAATGGGCAAAATGCTAAAAGTGGCGGAGTTGATGTAAGTAAAAAAAGCACAGTAGTAAATAGTATGGATGATTTCTGATGAAAAATATAAACAATGCAATAATATTGGTAATATGGTTCTTTGGTGGGGTGCTAGCTTTTTGTGCAACTCAAACTTCTGTAAGTCGTTATGAGGGTTATGGCGTTGGGCAAAATAGAGATGAAGCAATTTCTAATGCCTTAAGTGATGCTATGGCACAAATTAAGGGCGTTCAAATAAGCAAGGAAGTTGTAAGCTCTGATAAAACAACACAAGATGGCTTTAGTTTTGAGAGCACAACACAAAACAAAACAAGCCTTGCAGGCAAAACGCCTCCTTATAAGATTAATTTTGCACAGGAAATGGCAGATGGAAGATGGGAAGCACAAGTGGCTATCACACAAACAACAAAAGATTATATCCCGCCCGGGCAGAGCCATTCAAGTAGGCGATCTATAATTGTTATTGCAAGAGATGATGTATTTGGAGACCAACTTAAGCAAAAAATTATTATTGCCCTTAATAAAAGCCGAAAATTTAATGTGCTTGATAGAGATTTTACATCTGTTTATAATGCAGAAAAAGCCTTGCTTAAGAGTAAAGATGCAGCGAATGATGAAGCACTGAAGCTAGGAAAGGTTTTAGGAGCAGATTATATTCTTGTTGTTGATGTTAATCAGATAAGCGCACAAAATAAGACAAGCAACCTTACAGGTAAAACAACATTGCAAGCAGAAATGAATATAGATTACCGTGTTTTGCTTATGGCTACAAGACAGATAAAATATGCTGATAATATATTCATCAATACACCTATAAAGGATAATAAGGCTGCTAATCAATTGATAGAGCAGCTAGCCCATCGTATTACTTCAAGCATGCTTGAGAGTATATATCCTTTAAAAATTGCACAAATTTCTGATAATCAAGCTATATTTAGTGAAAAACTAGAGGTGGGGGCTGTATATGATTGTTTCAACCTCAAAGAAACAATAAAGGATAGCTATACAAAAGAAAATGCAGGCAAGGTAGAAAACAAGGTTGCATCCATTAAAATTGAACGAAGTACAGCAAAGTTAAGCTATGCCTCCTTTTTAGATGGGCATGCAAAAAAGGGTGATATTTGTCGTTTTGCTTCTTCTTTTGCAGAAGGTAAAAAAAGCGATGCGATTATTCTTGAAGATGGGGGTGTTAATGTTGGTTTTTAAAATAGTCGTATATAATCTCTAATTGTTTGAGGAGAGTTGATATGATTAAAATAGAGCTAAAACATATAAGCCCTAATCCATATTTTGCCCATGAATATGAAACAGAGATAATACATAAAAATAATGCTCATAAAAAACGAGAAGTTATTTTAGGCATTTTGTATCTCATTATCAAACAAGCGGGTAAATCTGGAGATTTTAAACAACAGCAAGCAGAAAAAGGGAAAATGGTAGCACAAAAACTGCAAAAAGTATTAGCTCAACAAAGGACAATTAAAAAAGCTCATGCACATAAAGAAACTATGCAGGATTAAGAAAGAGATACAAAATGATACTTCTTGATGAAAATGGGACTATCCATTTGGGCAATGCACTAGAAGATGAAAAGCTTTATAATATTATAGCAGAGCTTATAGAGCAATTGCAAAACGATAAAAAACCCCTAAAATATAAAAGATTATGCGAATGTATTGCCAATAATATAACAGAATTGAGCATGGCTTTAAATTTAGCCGCATTAGAACATGATGAGCAAATAAGAAGTGCTAAATTTATTCAAACTCTTAATAATTTTATTGCATATGCAAATAGAGCTGAATTTATGGGCTATCGCTGTTGCTTTAGTCGCACTATTGAAATATTGGGGCATAGTGTTGATGTGCTTTTTGCAAAAAGTAATTTTTTATCAACTGATATTGAAATTGATAGTATTCTTGGTTTGCCCATCGAGCTATTTGTACAAAATGCTCAAAAAGATGGTAATTTAGGGCATTTTGTACAATCTTTCTTTTTTGGGATACCTAAAGAAAGTTATCATCAAGGAAGAATAGAAGCAAAACTTAAAAAAATGCAAGCACAACACACTTTATATAAATCAGCCTTTATTAAAAATGATTAAGAGGAATTTATAAATATCTATCTCTTATAAGAAATGATAAATTATTTACTTGCAACAAATAATTCATAAAATCTTAAGAATAGGCGAGTTAGTCTTGCAAAAACAAAGAGCATAATAATGAACAAGAAATGCCCCATTTATCTCATAGGCAATGTGAGTTTTAAAGATGTGATTTCATTGCCACTTACAGAAATTCATTTTTTACAGCCAAGTAATTTGGAGTATAACAACGCTCTTAATCTTGATTCTAAACATGATTTTAGTATTTCTGATTTAGAAAATGTAATCTTTATTTTAACATCAAAAAATACTATTGCTGCACTTAAAAACCTACACATTCCATTGCATGGAAAAAAGGCTTTTGTTATCGGTAAAATGACAAGATCCGCATTCTTGAAAGAGGGTGGCATACCTATTGCTATGCCAAAAGAGGGTTATGGAGCAGAGCTTATACAGCTTATACAAAACAATATGTCAAAATCACAAAAAGCCATTTACTTTAGAGCAAGAGAAAGCTTTAAAAATATTGCTCATGAGCTTAAATGCTTAGGCTATTGTGTGGGGGAGGTTATTGTATATGAGAGTATTGTATCACAGAAATATTACAAACCCCCAGAGCCAAATGCCATTATTATATTTGGTGCGCCATCGAGTTATCATGCTTTTATGCAAAAGTTTGCTTGGGATAGCACTTATAGGGCTATTGCGATTGGAAAGAGCACTTTTGAAGCCTTTGCTCCACATATACAAAATCAAAGCTTTATCGCTCCCTCTCAAAGTTTCCATTCATGTGTTCAACTTGCACGGCAATATAATTCCAAATTTATTTTCTCTTAACAAGTTTTAAGTGTTTATATGGCAGAATCTTGTTACGGTTTAAAGTATTTTAGTGTAGTCTATAAGGAGCTTGATAATGAATAAAAGAGGGTATAGTGATATATTGGTTTTACCGATCATTTTTTTAAGTAGTGTTCTTTGTTTTGCACAGCCACATAGCACACATGAGCATGCAAATATGACTATGTCAGATATGCAGCATGCCCAACAGTCTGATATTATTGATGCCATGCACAAACCTATGATGACTCAGCCATTAGCACAGACAGGCAATGCAGATAAGGATTATTTAATAAATATGATTCCCCATCATCAAGGTGCGATAGATTCAGCAAAACTTATACTTCAAAAAACCCAAGATAAATCTCTTGTTGCATTAGCAACAAATATTGTTAATTCTCAAGAAAAAGAAGTTCAGTACTTCAAAAATCTTTTACAAAATGATTTTCCTGCCACTGTACTCGATAAAAATGCCTATCAAGAAACATTAGCACTCAATAAAAAAATCCATAATGACATGATGCAAGCTATGAGTGAAATACCCCCAAGCGACAACATACGACAACAATTTCTTGAAGGGATGATTGCCCACCACCAAGGAGCAGTAGAAAGTTCTCGCATGATTATAAGCTATACTAAAAACGATACGATTCGAAAAATTGCTGAAAGCATTATCAAAGAACAAGTGAATGAAATTCATATTATGCACGATTTGCTTAACCCTTAAAGCATAAGGATTAAAAATGTTAAACTTATTTGTAATGATTGTGAAGTATAAAGCACCAATAGAGCAAATAGATTCTGCCTTGCAATCACATCGAGAATACCTTAAGGAGCATTATAAGACAGGAGTGCTCCTTGCTTCAGGCACTCAAAACCCAAGAACAGGTGGTGTTATTATTGGTAAATTTTTAGATAAAAAAGCAGCTGTTCTATTCAGTGAAAATGATCCATTTGTTAAACAAAATCTTGTTGAATATCATATCATAGAATTTTCCCCAATACTCCATAATGAGATTTTATCAGACTTTTTAGGAAGTTCATAATGTTTAAAAAAACTGCTTTTCTCACAGCAATAACTGCCTTTGCTTTGCTCTTGCCCTTTTTTAATGCTTGTATGGCAGATAATCCTTATGTTAATCGTTCTCAACTTATGCTTGTTAGCGAGGAAAGCGAATTGCAAATGGGAGAACAGGGGCGAGATGAAATTTTAAAAACTGCCACAATAAGCCACAATAAGAAAATGGCACAAAAAATTGTAGAAGTAGGCAAGAAGCTTGCCCATGTAGCTAATCAACCAAATTATACATGGGAATTTTATCTCATTGAGAGCAATGAAGTAAATGCGTTTTGCTTGCCCGGAGGAAAAGTTTTTGTCTATACTGGTATTTTAAATTTTGTTGCTAATGATGATGAGCTAGCCACTATTATGGGGCATGAGATAGGACATGCTATAGCACGACATGGGGCAGAACGCATGAGCATGTCAATGATACAGGATACAGGACAAAAAGCTACTTCCATACTAGCTGAAAAATATACGCCAAAATATGCCTATATTGCTGGCGAAGCCTACAATATAGGCACAAATTATGGTTTAATGTTGCCTTATAGTCGGGAGCAGGAGCTTGAAGCTGATAAAATTGGAATTGAACTTATGTATAAGGCAGGGTATAATCCTAAATATGCTCTTAGTTTTTGGCAGAAAATGGCACAACAAGGCAAAGGAGGGATAGAATTTTTTTCTACTCACCCAAGTGATTCAACAAGGATTAAAAACATTAAAGCACATATACAAAACTTAAAATAGTATCTATAAAGGAGTTTTTATGAGTAATTATGTTCCAAGAGTGATTGCTACCCAAGAGGCTACTGCTCTTATCAAACAACTTCAGAATGAACACGGTGAAATACTATTCCATCAAAGTGGTGGTTGTTGTGATGGCTCTGTTCCATTGTGTTATGAGGTGCAAGACTTTAAAGTTGGAGAGAATGATTTGAAACTAGGAGTGTTGGCAGGGGCTGGATTTTATATGCATAAAGCACAATATGAATATTATAAACATGCACAAATCATAATAGAAGCTCAAGATGGTAATGGAAGTGAGTTTTCTATAGAATATGGTAGTGGTAAAAAATTTACTTTCAATCTCCGACTTCTTACAAAAGAGGAGTTAGACAATCTTAACCCTTTGGAATGATTAAGGTAAAGGTATTCAATACTACCCTTTTCAACATTATTTCTAAGCTATTCCATTTTAAGCATGCAAGCATTTCAATAGCATAGAGCTTGCTGTTACTTTAAGATTCATATTATCTCTTAAGATACATAGAGAATTTTTATAGATAGTGTTTTTGCCATCTTGAGATTTTTTATTCATGGAGATATTGATTCTTTTATAATAGCCTTTTACTTTTTTTAAATTATGATGTATATTACAATAATTAAAAACATATGTTTTTATGATATTCTTAAACAGAAATTAAAATATATATTTTAGAATTAATAGATTAAAGTATTTTATTGGTTTAATGGCTATTTTTACTTTTACTTATTCTATAAATCATAGTGTATATACCATATCCTTAAGAGAGTAGCTTGAATCTGTGTGTAATAATGTCTGTAATATGAGAATATTTTATAATTAAAATTCTTATCTATGCACTACGCATGACATAATTTATTGCTCTGTATTCATTATTGAGAGCTTGCATTTACTAATATTATTAGTGCCTTAATTATATTCTTAGGTATTACCGAGCCCCAATCTTTTATTGCTCTTGTAAATTTGTTATTGATAATAGATATTAAAAGTTTCTTTGATAATAAATCATGAACTCTTAAAACAATATGGAGTAAGGATTTAAAATCAAAGCAAATAAGAAGCTCAAAGAGAGCAAAAATAATCATACATATAGAGCTACAGA
>JARHYY010000045.1 GCA_029258405.1 Helicobacteraceae bacterium
TCTATAAAAGATTCTTTGTTTATTGTATTGAATAAAATGATATATCTTATGAGATACATGAATATTACATATGGCAAGCTCTGTTAAGTGCTTATGTATTAAAATGGTTATGTGGTTTGGGGGGGGGAATCGCTAAAGCATAAACTAATAACAAAACTATATAATAGAGATAAAACTCTAATTCATTAATGCTAAAACATATATTTTAAATTATTGTTATAAGGGTAGAGCAAAAGCATATTATAAAATGCGATTTTATCAAAGGAATAAGAGAATCTAAATATGATAAAAACAGCTCTCAAGAGTTCTCTATTTATCTTAATAATGGATATAAACAATCACAAGCTATGTTATTAAAAGTTGCTTGCATACTTTAGAGCGGGGAAGCATGGAGATAGCATCAAAAGCTTGATAAAAATATAAATAAAATACGCAATAGCTCATCAAATAAGAAATCAAAATTACCCTTATGGAATATATTTGACATTAAAAGTTCAAAGCTCTTTAAGGTGATTGAGTGTAAATCTCAAAGCGAGCAATGAAAATTACTCATTAAATGGAGTTGAGTCAAGCATGATTCTTATTTTTCTTTTACTGTCTGAAAATTTCATTATATTATGTTTGCGTATATAGCTTATAGAACTTCCTTGCTTGTTGATGGTTTGTATTAATCCATTTTCATTACTTATGCGATTTTCTCCATTATAAATATCTCTTTGCAATATAATATCTTCAAGTAAATCATCATAGGCATAATCTCCAAAAATATATTTGATAAAAAACGATTTTGGATAGCAATCGCCTTGAGAGCATATTTTATCTTTATCAATTATAATTTTATATAAAGGTTTTCCTAGTGTATAAAGCTCTAAATGGACTTGGTTATTATAATGCTTTACAAAACCTGTATCATGAAATTTTAATTGCGGTGTAACAAAGAGAATTCTATAAGGTATTTCTTGAATCACAGAATGAGGTTCAGGGGCTTTTATCGCACAACTAGAGATAAATAATACTAAAAACAATACAAATATTGAGTAAGTATAATTTCCCTTTTTTAAAAAATAAGCATAATATTTCATGAATGTACTCTATTAATCATAGGCTGCAAAAACAGCCTATAAAATTTTATCTAAATTCTTCCCCACTAAGAATCCTATACCAGCGTTTTCCATCAAGTTTAAGTTCCATGCTTACTTGGCATAATCCATTTTCATAGACTGTTTCAAGAATCTCTGCATTACGAATAACCGCTAGCACCTTTGTTTTTACGGTAGAATTTTTAATCATCACATCACGCACTGTATCTTGTGCATTTACTCTAATCCCATACATTTTTTCCCCAATTTGTCTATATGCATCGACAATGGCGGCTCTTTTTGCTAATGCCATAGCTTGAGCAGGAGAAACTGTATTTTCTGGTGCAACCCCAAGCCCAACTGCTGTAAGCTCTATCATGCTTGATGGAGAAATAATAGGAGCATTTGGAATCACATATTCATCTGTTGAAACCTCATTTACATTACGCGAGCGATATGTATTTCTATCGGGGTAAAGTGGAGCAGATTGTATTGTTGTTGTTGATTGCACCGTTTCTAATGGCATTGTTGTACGGATATTATTATTTATTGGTTGTTGAATACCTGTAGAAGGAGCCATTTGTGGTGCAGGAGCAGGCATAGGTTGCATACCCGCTGCCGCACCAAACAAAAATGCACTTGTTGCACTAAACATTAAAAAAGACTTTCTCATATTGTCCATCCTTTGTTTTAAATTAGATTACAAAGGTAAAAGCAATCTCTGTTCCATTCTAATTTTTATTAGGTTGATATCGTGCTATAAGCGTATTATGCTTTTTTTGGAAGTTTTTGAGCTCTCTTTTAAAGATAATTTTAGCCTGTGTCATAAAATCGGCAATATCATTTGTAGGCATAGCGAGTGCACAAAGCATTACAATTTGTAGGTAGAACATTATACTACCACTCATAAGAGTACTCCAATAAGGAGATATATTTTTTGCATACATTAAACCCAATGAGGCATTATCTAAAAATGTAAAAAGTTCTTGTTTGGTATCTACTTTTTCATCAAAAATTTTTTCTAATACAGAAAAAAAGACATCGCCCTTGTCCTCAAAAAATTGCTCTATAGGGTTATGGAAAGCCTGTTCGCTTTGCTTGCTAAAGAATCTCTTAAGCCTTTTGATAGCAACTTTTTTATCTATTTTCTTTAAAGAAAAATTATCAGCATTTACACTAAGTGCCCCTTCTATATATGCCCCCTCTCCCAAATTTAAAACAGTGTTTGGGCGGAATATTTTTAAAATTCCCTCTATATTATCTTTAGAGTTAAAAAATAAAGAATCAGCAAAAACAATCTTATCCTTATTAGGTTTTACGCGAAAGCTATCTTTTGGTAATTCTTTTTCTTCATTATATGATTGCTCTGCCCCATAAAATGAACCTTCTGCATGTTTTGTTGCACCTAAAATATAACCACAATCAACACCACAAAACAAGACATCGCTCCCAACCATAGCAGCCAAAGAGGTAGCTGCATTACCCACAAAAGGCGAAGCACCCAAAAGGCGATTTTTAGGAGCATGAATCTCTGCAGCACAGCTTCCATCTCTTGAGAAAATTAATGCTTCATCAAAAAGTTCAAGCACTTTTGAATCCACAAGATTAGCACAAATAAGAGTGATACCAGAGAGCTCTAAACCATCAAAGGCAGTATGGAGATAATCTGTTCGTTCTATCTCAAACTGAAAATCAGGCTTAATACCATAGTTTAACAAAGGTTTAATAGCCGTTCCACAGCTAAAAATAATCATTTTTTGGGCATTTTCTTTGATAAAAGGTAAAAGATTATTAAGGCTAGGTCCATTGCCTACAACGCATATTGGTGCGTTAATGCGTTTTGTATTAAAAAAAAATGGGTGCTTTAGTGTAAAATGTCCTTTTGATGTTTTGGTGTATTCCATATTTTTCAAGGCATTTTCAATGCCTGTGAGTTCATCATCAAATGTGCCCCAACCTCGAGCATTTTTTGCATATGCACCATTAATAACATTTTGCACAGCTTTGAGCTTTGGTGTATCATAGAGCATAAGCTCAAGGCGTAAATAATTTGCTGTAATTTTTTTATTATCAAAAAAAGTTGTTATATAGGTTGCTTTCATTAAAGATTCTACAAACAAAAAGCATGAACGATTATTAACTTGCTCAAATAAGGCAGGATAATCAACAAAGTAGCAAGAGATTCTGAATAAATCAAGAGATTCTTCAAAAATAAGCAATGCATGGATTTTTGTATAGCGCTCTCTAAGTGCCTCAAGGACTAAACCTCCCCCTAAGCCCAAAAGTGTTACTGTGGGCAGAAAATCATTAGGGAGATGCATACCTTCTTTAAGAATCCCAAAAGGAATAGCTGCATAGCAAATGCTATTATAAAGCTTGCTTGTCATAGGGAATTGTTTTTTGCTAAGATAACTGATTTTTAAATCATTAGTGTAGAGTGTCCATTGTGGGTGTGTAAGTGGATTTTCTGTTAAGTGCATCGCTCCACTAACCATTGTGTATTGCCCATCTACCTCTGGAAACATAAGAGCTTGATTGCGAATATTAATAATATTAAGCCCTTTTTCATCAAAGAGTAAATTATATTCTTGAGGTGATTGACATAATCCAGCATAAAGTTGCGGAAAATTGCTTTCAAAAAAAGTAAAATTATCAATCATTCGTTGTTGAATTGTCTGTTCAATCTTTGATGAATCATTGCTACAAAGTATTGTAAAAAAATCACCTAATTCATTTGGTGTGTAATTTTCTTGAATTTTTATTAGATCATCTATATTCAATGTTTCTAAGCTATGTATATCATTCATGCTATATCCTTATTGTGCTCTGTATTGATTTAAGAAAATTTTATACATAAAAATTAATTGAAAACCTTCATGCAGGGTTTTATTATATTTTTAAATTTAATATTTTATTAACTTCAATAGACTTGAATACTCATTTTATTGAAGCCTTTCTAAGATAGTATTTTCATTAATGATATTAGTATTATATCGTACTACAAGTTTTTTTTCATGTTTGTTAATATACCATTCATTGATGCCTTGTAAATGTTGTAGATTATTGAGCTTATGTATATTTTCTTCTTTGAAGTCTATATAGAGATTATAGAGCTTATGCGGGGAATCTAAAAAATAGAGCAAAAATATCCAAAGCACACAAACAATAACAATAATCCACACAACATATGTTCCGCTAATCCATTCATAAAAATGCCCTCCAGCAAGCCCCCCACAAAATGAACCTAAATATCCATAGGTAGTAAAAACTCCTAATGCCTTGCCTTTTTGATATGTTTTGCAATATCTGCTTGCTAAAGATTGCATTATAGGTTCATGTATAGAAAAACCAACAAAAAACAAAAAAGCCCCCAAGATAAACAAAAGCTCATAATGAGATTTAAGCATACATATATAAGCTATTATAAAAGCAAGAATGCCCACACAGAGCATTTGCTTGAAAAAGCCCTTTTTCTCTGCCAAAATTGCTGATGGAGCCATAGATAAAACCCCCAAAATCGAAGCAGGCACAAAAACCTGCCAAAGAGATTCTTTTGGCATGCCAAAATTTTTTACCATTATCATAGGAATAAATACAAACGCAAGAGACATCAGAAACTTTTGCAAAAAATTAGTGAGATTCATGAGGGCTAAATTTTTATTAAAAAAAGTATTATCTTCTTTTGAAGTGCTATAAATAAAATCAATTTTTGGGATTTTTGGGACCATAAAAAGCAACACAAGAGAAACAGCACTTAAGAAAGCACTAAGTATAAAAAGCTGATGAACCCCAAAAGAAGCACCAAAGCTTGAGCCAATAATCATGGCAATAGTAAAGCTCAAAGAAATGCTTGCTCCCATAATTGCCATAGCTTTTGTGCGTTTTTGTTCAGGGACAATATCAGCAATCATTGCACTAATCACCCCTCCAATCGCACTTACCCCTTGTAAGAATCTTCCCATAACAAGCATAAAAGCACTTGAGCTGAATGCACATATAAGAGAACCAATAATGAATATAACTATCCCTATATATATCAAAGGTTTTCTGCCCCACTTGTCGCTTAAGAATCCAAAAGGTAATTGAAAAATAATTTGCGAGAACGCATAAGCCCCAATAGCTAAACCAATATATGTGGAATTTGCATCTTCAAAAGATAATACATACAAAACAATCAATGGCATAACCACAAAAATACTAAAGAATCGGCATGCTAGTATAGCACTTAATAATATTACACCCATAAAAAAGCCTAGAATATTGAAAAATAAATAGCTATTGTACTATAATTAGTCTTGTGAATGATTAATAAGGATATATATTGAAAGTTATTATTGCATCTTCTAATCAGCATAAAATCCAAGAAATAGCATATATTTTACAACCCTTTAGGGTAATGAGCTATACAGAGATTATTACAGAATGTATCATTAATGAAAAAGGAACAACTTTTGAAGAAAATGCCATTATAAAAGCCCAAACTGTCCTTAAGGCACTCAAGCCACATATTCCAACCCTTGGTATATTTGCTGTTTTAAGTGATGATAGTGGGCTATGTGTAAAATTCTTAGATAATAAGCCGGGTATTTTAAGTGCTCGTTATAGCCATCAGGGCGATGATAAGGCGAATCTTTCAAAACTGATTCAAGAATTAGGTATGCACAATAGGGATTCTTCACCTGCATATTTTTGCTCGGCATTAGCATTGCTTAATGAGCATATGACTTATACTATGCATGGCTATTTGCATGGCATGGTTGTGAATACACCCAAAGGGAATAATGGTTTTGGCTATGATCCAATTTTCATACCACAAAATACAACAAAAACATTAGCAGAAATTTCTTTTGAAGAAAAAAATAAAATTTCTCATCGTTACAAAGCCCTAAGGCATGCAAAAGTACTACTTAAATATTGGCAATAAAAAATATTTATTTATGTTTAAAGCAAAACCAGCTAGAATATATATTTAATATTTTATACTAGTATTTTAATATACTTTAAAGAAGTAAATGCAAATAAGGTATATATTCAAGCGAATATAATCCATAGCTATTTGCATAACATTAATATTTCAAAGGAGAATAATATGGCAATTATTATCGGGTTTCCACGAATAGGAGAAAACAGGGAGCTCAAAAGAGCTTTAGAATCATATTGGGCTCAAAAAATATCAGAACAAGATCTTTTAAATGTTGCTCAAGAGTTAAGATCAGCACATTGGGAACACCAAAAAGACTTAGAGTTTGTATGCGTTAATGATTTTAGCTTTTATGATAATATGCTTGATTTAAGCTTATCATTAGGTGCAATTCCTGAACGCTTTAAAGGGCTTGCAGGCTTGGAGCTCTATTTTGCTATGGCACGAGGTGCAAAGGGCATTCCTGCACTTGAAATGACTAAATGGTTTAATACTAATTACCACTATGTTGTACCTGAACTAGCACTCCAAACACCTTACTTAGTTAATGCAGAATATATACATAAGCAGTATAAAGAAGCAAAGGCAAAAGGCTTTAATATAAAAATATCATTAATTGGTATTTTCACCTATCTTGCATTGAGCAGATTTGTAGATAATGCTTCTTTTGAGGAGCATTTTCAAGCCATTAAAAAGCCCTATTTAGAACTTGTAGCCCAAATTGCTGCTTTTGAGCAAAACCCGCAACAAATTACCATACAGTTTGATGAACCTATTTTTGTTCGTGGTGAGCATAAAGAGTTCTATAATAAAATTAAAGATTTTTATGATGAAATAAAAGCCATTGGTATTAATGTCTTTGTAAGTTGCTATTTTGAAGAAGCCAAAGAAGCTTTAGAATTACTTGCACAAAGTAAAATTGATGGCATAGCTTTAGATTTTGTTTATGGAAGCACAAAAGGCATACAATGCCTTAAATCAACATCTAAGAGACTTTTTGCAGGTGTTGTTGATGGTCGCAATATTTGGGCAACGCCATTGCAACAGAGATTAGAACTCTTAAAGGATATCCAAAAAATACTCCCCCAAACAAATATTAGCGTTTCTTCGTCTTGCTCTTTGCTCCATGTGCCTTACACGAAAGCGAAAGAACAAAAATTTCCTGAAGATGTCAGCAAGAAAATTTGCTTTGCCTATGAAAAAATAGAAGAAATTAAGCTTTTAGAAGCAAAATTCAAAAACCAATGCACCACAGCTCAAGAATCACAATGGGATAATCAATACACCTATAGCCAAAATACACAATCACCAACACAGCACAAGCAATACCCCATAAGAAGAAAAGAAACATATAGAGAACGAATTTTAATGCAACATAGCATATTCAAATTACCGCTTTTGCCCACAACAACAATAGGTTCATTCCCCCAAACAACAGAGCTAAGAAATCTTAGGAGAGATTTTAAAAAGGGTATTATTGATACAGAAACTTACAAAGATGGCATTAAAGCATATATACGAGATTGTATAGCTTTGCAAGAAAAAATAGGGCTTGATGTTTTGGTGCATGGAGAGCCAGAAAGAAATGATATGGTAGAATATTTTGGAGAACAGCTTGAGGGCTTTGCCTTTAGCCAAAATGGATGGGTGCAAAGCTATGGAAGTCGTTGCGTAAAACCACCTATAATCCATAATAATGTAAGTCGCAAAGGAACAATGACAGTTGAATGGATTTTATATGCTCAAAGTCAAACAGATAAAATTGTCAAAGGAATGCTTACAGGTCCAGTAACCATATTAAATTGGAGTTTTGTACGCGATGATATTTCTCGTAAAGAAGTTTGCACACAAATCGCTTTAGCCATTGCTGATGAAATAAATGATTTACAAAATGCAGGCGTAAAAATCATACAAGTTGATGAGGCAGCCTTTAAAGAAGGTTATCCATTACGCAAGGAAAAAGTAGCCGAATATGAACAATGGGCAACACAATGTTTTCGCATTGCCACAGCAGTAGCAAAACCAGAAGTACAGATTCATACCCATATGTGTTATAGCCAATTTAATGATATTATGGAAAGTATTCAATCTCTTGATGCTGATGTTATTAGTATTGAATGTGCAAGAAGTGGAAACAATCTCTTAAAAGCTTTTAAGGAATATAATTATATCCATGAAATTGGACCGGGTGTATATGATATACATTCACCACAAATTCCAACAACAGAAAATATCAAAAAACAAATTCGTGCATTTTTAGAAGTCCTACCTAAAGAACAATTATGGATTAACCCAGATTGTGGGCTAAAAACTCGCAAAAATGAAGAAGTGCATCCAAGCCTTACTCATATGATTGAAGCAGTAAAACAAATTCGTCAAGAACTATAATTTTATTACAAGCACTTAATGTGCTTGTAATAAAATAACATATCATAAGTTATCTTCAATAAAATATGGAGCTTGTATATTTTATTTGAAAATTTGAAACAAGCATATTTTAAACCCAAAAACATGAGAAATTTGAGTGAAATTTAAATAAAATATATATATAATAGAAATATAGAGGATCAAAGGAGATAACTTGTTTGGGGCAATATTCAATAAAAATCAAAAAACACTCATTGAGGAAATAAGGGGCATATTAGACATAATTGCTCAAACTAAAACAATAGCTTTGCAAGAGATTATACATA
>JARHYY010000076.1 GCA_029258405.1 Helicobacteraceae bacterium
CAACCTTGTGCTTGAGTTTGTTTTTACAATGAGCTTATAATATAACTTTATATAGTGGAGTTAAGTAAGTTCTTTAAGGTTTATTCTGTTATTTGAATTTTTGGATTTATAGTGAGATATGGTTTATTTTACTTAAACTCACTGTTTCATATTTATAGATATTTATAGGTGAAGTAAGTCGCACAGTTTTTAGGTTTATGGTTGGATAGAGTATATATTATTGAGTCTTGTTGGGTAGTGTTGTTTTTGGGGGGTGTGCTATGTAATTACTTTAAAATAAAATTTATTGCTATTATTATTTTTAATAAAATATAAAAAACACTATTATTACAAGCAACATACTTAATGTTATAGCTAAAGTAATATTTTAAACTCCAAATATTTTACTATATTTTTATTATCAAAGAATATTTTTAAATTTAAACTTTAATTTTTATATTGGAAAAAGAATATTTTTGCTAAAATCTTGCTTTAAGTTTAAATTGAATTTTATGGGGTTTAAAATTTTGAATGCTGTTTTAGAGCGGATGAATATTGTTATCACTGGGCATGTAGATCATGGAAAATCTACTCTTGTTGGACGATTATTAGCTGATACTCATTCCTTGCCACAAGGAAAACTTGAAAATGTGAAACTTTCTTGCGAGAAAAATGCTCGACCTTTTGAATATTCTATGCTTTTAGACGCATTAGAAGACGAACAAAAACAAGGCATTACCATAGATTCTGCACGAATTTTTTTTAAGACTCAAAAACGAGAATATGTAATTATAGATGCTCCCGGTCATATTGAATTTTTACGCAATATGTTAAGCGGGGCAAGCAGAGCATCTGCAGCTGTACTTGTTATTGATGCAAAAGAAGGAGTGGCAGAAAACTCTAAAAGACATGGCATGCTTCTTTCTTTGTTAGGTATTTCTCAAGTGGTGGTTGTGATTAATAAATTAGATATTTTTGATTATAGCTGTAATATTTTTGAAGCTATTAAAAAAGAATATTTAAATTATCTTACAACATTAGGGGTTAAGCCTGTAGAGGTTATACCCATCTCCGCACGAGAAGGCGTAAATGTTGCCTCGCATTATGCTCGTATGGATTGGTATAAGGGTACAACTCTTTTAGAGTGTTTGGATTCTTTGCATAATGAAAAAGAAGATAGCAATGGCGAATTTATGATGCCTTTGCAAGATGTCTATCGGTTTAGTAATGATAATGATGAACGGAGAATTTATGCTGGAAGTGTAGTAAGTGGAAAAATTGGACTTGGAGAACGAATAATCTTTTTACCTTCTTTTAAGGAAGCAACTATAGCTCAATTTGAAACATGGAACGCACCAATAAAACAAGAAATTTCTGTAAATGAAGCGGTAGGTATTTCTCTATGTGAAGATATTTATGTAACTTCAGGTGAAGTAATGGTTTCCCAAAAAGCATACTGTTTGCAAAAAAACTCTATCATTAAGGTTACTGATTGTATTTTTGTTAATCTTATATGGCTAGGAAAAAATCCTTTTATACAAGGACGAGAATATTTATTTAAATTAGGTAGTGCGAAAGTAAAAGCAAAGCTTAAGCGTGTAGAGCGTGTGCTACAGGTAAGAAATGAAGAAATTGAAAAAGTAGGCAGTGCAGATGTTATCCCACATGGCTTGCACAAGAATGAAGCAGGAAGTGTTATTCTCTCTCTTAATGAACCTGTAGCATTAACACCTTTTAATCAAAATCAGCATTTGGGGCGATTTGTGCTTGTTGATGGATATGATGCTGCTGCCGGAGGCATTGTTTTAGAAGCCTTGAATGAAATTGAGCAAGATACCCATATAAGCATTGATGATTCTTTAGATTATATGGAAGGATTAGGTATTCAATCTTTTAAGAGAGAAAAAATATCAGAAAGTTTTGAGGAAGAATTATTTGCTCTCCTACATAAATATTTTCCACATAGATTTAAAAAAAAGGATTAATAATGATGAAAGTTGTAATTAATGGTGAGGTGAAAGAATTTCAGCAAAATAATATGAGCATTACTCAACTGCTTATGCTAGAAGATGTGCAAATGCCAGAAACAGTAAGCGTGCAACTTAATGAGGAATTTATATCTCAAGATTCTTACGCACAAACAGAAATCAAAGACGGTGATGAGGTTAATTTTCTTTATTTTATGGGTGGTGGTTGCATAAAATATGCGTAATTTTTTATATATTTTTTTGGTATTTGCCTGCATTTTTTCTGCGTGTTCGCAAAAAAAAATAAAAAAAGTTCAATCTCCTCCTGTATGGTACTTTGAGCATATTGAAAACACCAATAATTTCTATGGTTATGGAAGTGATCAAAATGAGGCAAAAGCAAAAGATATAGCAAAGAATGATTTATTGTTTCAACTTCGCTTGAAGGTTCAAACCCAAATGCAATTAGCATTAAATCATAAGAATATGCATACAGAAACAAAATTTCCTTTTTCTATGCCTACTCTTGCGTTGCCTAATGTAAAGCTTGTGCGATACACTAAGGTTATGCGACATGAAAATATTTATTATGTACGTGCAGAGATTTCAAAATCTGATATTGCTATAGGCTTTAAAGAAGAGCATCGCCAAACAATCAAACAACTTGAATATCTTAAAAACTTACATTGTTTAAAAGATTTGAATGCTAAGGATATGAATAAACTTGAAAAAAATATTAAATACCTGCACCATTTACAAATTTTACTGCAATCTTTAGGAGAAAAAATAAAAGCAGAAGATTATTCTTCTCTTGCATCGTATATCCAAAAACCAAAATTACAAATTTTAGCACATACTTCTGATGAACGCTACCAAAAATTATTTTATGATACTATTTATAAAGAATTAGCAAAAATTTATAATATTGATTCTTCGGCAGAGAATAAAGCGGTTGTTTTTGCTTCTATTGAGCATGGAGTAAAAGGATCTCTTTTAAATGCAGCTTTTTCCCTTTATGATTGCAAAGGAACAATGGTGTATAAAACAAATTTGAGTTCTGCCTATAACTCTAGAGGTCCTTATGAAAATACTCGCTATAATATGACAAAAGTAGGACAAGGAATATATCAGCAACTTAATACTTGGCTTAATGCACAATAAGGAGATATTATGGAATGGAATGAAGAACAACTTGAACGTTATTCACGGCATATTTTATTGCAAGATGTAGGTGTTGAAGGGCAAGAAAAAATCTGTAAAGCAAAGGTGCTTGTTATTGGTGCTGGGGGGCTTGGTTCGCCTGTGGCATTTTATCTTGCTGCTGCAGGAGTGGGAGAAATTGGTATTGTTGATGGCGATATGGTAGATAGGAGTAATTTGCAACGACAAATAATACATACCACAACTGAAATTGGCACACCAAAGGTACAATCAGCAAAGCTAAAAATGTTAGCACTCAATCCAGAAATAAAAGTAACTACCTACCAAGAAATGCTTTATGCAAATAATATTTTAGATATTATTGCTCCTTATGATTTTGTAGTTGATGGCACAGATAATTTTGCAGCAAAGTTTCTCATCAATGATGCTTGTGTTTTAGCAAACAAAACTTATTCTCACGGTGGTATTTTAAGATTTGGCGGACAAACAATGAATGTAAAACCATACCAAAGTGCTTGCTATGCATGTGTTTTTGACCGTCCCCCACCAAAAAACTCTGTACCTACTTGTTCAAATGCAGGTATTTTAGGGGCTGTTGCTGGAATGCTTGGGACAATACAAGCAACAGAAATATTAAAGATGATATTAAATATAGGAGAACCTTTATTTAATAGTCTTTTAAGCTTTGATTCTAAAACCATGTTTTTTCGCAAAATTATTTTGAAGAAAAATCCTCAATGTCGTGTTTGTGGGACAAATCCTATTAAATCATTGAGTGATTATGAAGAAATTGCATGTGATATTAAAAAGAGTTGTTCGTGAATAACAAAGTAAAAGCCGCGGCATTAGCCTACAATAAAGAAAGCGATAGAGCACCAAAAGTTGTTGCCAAGGGAAAAGGATTTTTTGCACAAAAAATCATCGAAAAAGCACAAGAATATAATATTCCCCTTTTTCAGAATGAATTACTTGTCGATTCTTTGCTTCAAGCAGAAGTCGATACAGAGATACCTCCAGCACTGTATCAAGCTGTGGTAGAAGTTTTTGTATGGCTTTATGAAAGTGAAAAAAAGGCCCAAATGAGCAGAACACCATAAAACCTATTAAAATTTTATATTTTATTTAAACTTTTAAACAAAAGCTTAGTTTTCTAATGCTTTAACTTTGTTGCTCTAATAAGCTTGTATATTGAATAATGCTTATACTGTAAGAATACGATAAGATATGATGCTCCCCAACAAGCACTATCTCACACAAAACAACAAGACTCAATAATATATACTCTATCCAATCATAAATCTAAAAACTGTGCAACTTGTTCCCCTACAAATATTTACAAGCATAAAACAATGAGTTTAAGTAAAATAAACTATATCTC
>JARHYY010000077.1 GCA_029258405.1 Helicobacteraceae bacterium
CAACCTTGTGCTTGAGTTTGTTTTTACAATGAGCTTATAATATAACTTTATATAGTGGAGTTAAGTAAGTTCTTTAAGGTTTATTCTGTTATTTGAATTTTTGGATTTATAGTGAGATATGGTTTATCTTACTTAAACTCACTGTTTTATGCACTTAGGTATTTATGGGTGAAGTAAGTCGCACTATATCAAAGATTCTCTGTTGTATTAAGAGATACATTAAATGTTTATATTTAAGTTTTATATAATAATATTTTATTGAGGGTTTCGAGTGAGGGAATGTGGAGATAATCAAATGGTATGGTTAGGTATTGGCATAAATTATTAACTATATATAATCATCTTCTAATAAAACACATAAAAGCATATTGAGAGCATATAAGGCAGCTTGTTGTTGAATGTATATTCTATCCCCATGAAATTGGAGTTTTTCAATACTCATTAAGCCATTTTTACTGCCAATTGCAAGAAAAACTGTTCCCACTGTATTTATGCCATCTCTATTTGGACCTGCTATTCCAGTTGAAGCTATAGCATAATCTGAATGACTTAAGCATAAAATACCCTCTAGCATACTTTTAACCACTACTTCGCTTACTGCTCCATATTTTTCAAGATATTCTTTAGATACTTTGAGCCACTCTTTTTTAATTGTGTTGTGATAGCTTACTACGCTACCATGAAATATATTTGAAGAGCCACTGTGTGCAGTGATATAAGAAGCAATGAGCCCCCCGGTGCAGCTTTCGGCTATGCTAACAGTTTGTTTTTTGTGCTTCATGATATGCTGAATGCTTTCTATTATATCATAAGTTAAGAAAAATTTATTTTTAAAATTTTCAATAATATCTTGAGTGAAATGCATTAAAGCATGCTCTTGTGCTTGGATGATAAAAGCATAATGTGCTGATGTGATATGAATGGGAATAATTTTGACTGTATGCTTCTTTGCAAATGGTTGTATAAGTATTGTAGCTGATTGTATATCAAAACCTAAGGGGTAAAGCCATAAATCTGCTTTGTGTGAAAGAGTATTGCTTATAGGTTGGAAATGCTCAGCAATGTATATATGTATTGTACAACCATATAAAGTAGTGCTTGTATATGCTTGTGAATGTATGTTGGTACTTTGTGAAGGGTTTTTGCATAAAAAATTTATATTATGAAGTAAGCTTTGGGCACAGAATATAATACCTAGCTTATGGGTTGTGGCAGCTCCTTTTAAGAGAGTGATGGAGTTGCTATTGTCTTCTTGTATGCGAAAAGAGCTATTGATTTTGCCATAATATTTATGTGTTTGGCGATGAAAATATTCAAATAATACATCATTATAATAAAGGCTATCTCCAATAGTGGCAAGAAAAATACTCATGATACACTCCGTTATTCTATTAAAACAATAAGCAAAAAATGCAAAAAAATCTAAAAATTAATTGTTGGCTAATATGATTTATACTAAATTATTACTTTAAATATTTTAAGAGGAGCTGTTATTATGGTCAAACAAATTGTTATCCGCCCAGAAGAAGCGAAGCCAGAAGATGCTTTTAAGAAAGATGGACGACTTAAGCGTGCTTTTTATGAGGAGGAGATAAGAAAACTGCAAATTGAGTTGGTGAAATTACAGAACTGGGTTAAAGAAAACAATAAGAATATAATAATTGTTATGGAAGGTAGAGATGGTGCGGGCAAAGGAGGTACTATAAAGGCTTTGACAGAGCATATGAATCCTCGAGGTTGTCGCGTGGTGGCTTTGCAAAAACCTAGTGAAGTTGAGCGAACGCAATGGTATTTTCAAAGATATATAAGCAATTTTCCTAATGGCGGTGAAATAGTATTTTATGATAGGAGCTGGTATAACCGTGCTGGTGTAGAGAAAGTAATGGGCTTTTGCACTCCTGAACAATATAAAGAATTTATTTACCAAGCACCTAATCTTGAGCAAATGCTACTTGGAAGCGGTTTTTTATTGTTTAAATATTTTCTTGATGTAGGACAAGATGAACAACTTATGCGTATTGAAAGACGAAAAACTGACCCTTTAAGAATGTGGAAATTAAGTCCTATTGATGAGAAATCTTTGAATTTGTGGGATGATTATACGGAAGCTTTTCAAAAAATGTTTTCAAGGACACATACACCTTATGCTCCATGGGTTATTATTGATTCAAATGATAAAAAAAGGGCTCGTCTTAATTTAGCTCGTGATCTTTTATCTCGTATTGATTATGAAGGAAAAGATCAAAGCAATGTATGCTTGCTTGCAGATCCAAGTATTGCTACGCGCTATTCACAAGGCTATACATCACAAGACAGCAAACGCAAAAAAGAAAAAAAAGACAAAAAAGAGAAAAAGTAATATTTATATTCCAATTAATGAACAAGCTTGTCCAGTGCATTGGAGAAAATAGCCTTCCTTGTTGTGTTGCAATTGGATTTCACCTCTTTTTTGTTGTATATTCAATGAAAGAAAGTGTGATTTTAATTGTAATTGGCAATTATGCTGATTGAATGTGAGGTTTGTGGCAAGCTTGTTTAATGATGGTTTATTGCTTTGTTGCAGTAGAAAATAATGAGCTTGCGTTTGGGAAAGGCGAGAGTGTATAAGCTGTATAGTATGCTTTATTTTTTGTTGGCATAATTGTTCCCTGTTAAGCTGGATTTTGGGTAGAGATAAGGAAGCTAGAAGAGCTATAATAAGAAGTATAAAAGTAATTTCTAGTAGGGTAAATGATTCTGCTTTGTTAGAAATGTATGCCATAGCCTGAGAGATTAATTATTCGTGTATAAACTCCACCTGAATGAAAAAGACGGTTGATTGTAATACATTTATCATTTTCTTGAATAGAAATTTCTAGTATTTTATTGCCTGCAATAATATTTTGTGCAGGAATGTCTTGTTGTGCATCTTTGTATTCAATCTGTACGCAAGGCACACCGTTTTGTGTAGCTAATGAAGAGGTAATTATATTTCCATTATCATTCCACAGAGAAGAATCAAGCTGTATAGCTTGTGAAAAATTCACAAACTTATCTCCTTGGCTCATGTATATGGCAGGAACAGCTTGCAAGATTGTCCCTATATCGCTTTTGAGTGTAACAGCAAGAGCATCATCACGACTTGCGGCTAAGCGAGGAATAGCAATAGAAGCAAGAATGCCCAAAATTACAATGATAAAAACAAGCTCTATCATTGTAAAAGCATCAACTTCTTGTGAATGAGTTTTGCTAGCCCTAGTCAATATTTTTTTCAAATACGGCTTTTGTGTCATTATTTTGTAAAATAATTTTTTCATCGCTCATGTGAATTTGTACCTTTTGATTATTAAATAGTGGCATAAGATTATCTTCAATAGCCATGCTTTTTGGACCACACATCTTGCGAGTCATTCCAACACTTTCAAAGATGATTTCATGCTCTGAAAAACTATAAAAACCAAAAAAATGATTACAAGCCGCATTTCCACTAAACTTGCCCTCTGGCTCAAAGCGAATAAAAGCCCCTTCTTCTAAATCGTTCATTTGAATAGGGATAGGAGATTTATTTTTTTCTAGCTCAATTAATTGCCATTTTTGGTTAATCATATTCCCTCCAACCATACTATTAGTAGTGCCAGAGCTACAGCTTGCAACCAGAAAAGCAAGGGAAGCAGTGAGCAAAAAAGTAAAAAGTTTCATTTGTGGTACTCCTTTAATTTTTAATTAATAATAAACCAAGAATCGTTGCTGTACTCAAGCGTAAGCACGCCCTTGTCAATTTCATTATCTTTGTAGAATATTAATTTGTAATATACTTGTGCCATATTTGGCTGTGGTGTTTCAATATCAGTAATAACAATATCTTTGAGTCCTCCTTTTTTTAGAGCCATAAACCGAGCGGGCAGAATTAATGATTGTATTATTTCTTGCTCTGCTAGAGTGAGAGATTCTTTGTGTGAATAATATTTTGTGTAGTATATCGCGTTGCTGTCCCCTTCACTAATAGCCATAAGATATGCCTCTACAATTTGTTCTGGTTGTGGAGTGTGAGAGCATGCAGTGAGTATAGCAGCAAAAAAAAGCATAACAAGGCTTTTGCAAACTTGTATCAATTTGATTCTCCTTAAAGTAAAATTGAAAGACATTAAGATAATATTTGATTATATTATAGAACATAAAGTATTAATGATTCGTAAAGCATCGCTTTTTGTTTTTAATTTTCATATTTTATGTATTGTATGATTTGTTTATTGATTGGAGTGCTAAATTTTACAGGTATTTGTTTTTTCTCTCTCTTTTAAAGTAAAACACAATCAAAAAAAATATATAATTAGAGAGGTTTTTGAATTGTTAATTTTAAAAAGAATGACTATGGAGTTGTTATGACACAAGAAGAATTAGATTCTTTGATGAACAGCAATGTAGATATTGATGATGTCCTTGAAGAAAGCACAGATAAGAATGAAACTTCTCAGCAAAATGAAAATATAAGAGGTGCTGAGGGCTACCGTGTTTCTGCTTCTAATCCGTGGCCACCACCACCACCAACAGAAGACCATAAAGTAGTGAGTCAGCTTGATGATGTAACAAAAGGGATAGAAACAAAAGCTAATCAAGTATTTGATTATTTAGATATGATGAGCAATCAAATGATGGAAGTTGAGGGTAATGGGAGGGATATTCAAGATTTTATAAAAAAGCAAAGAAATTTATTTGAAAAATTACATGGTTCTTTTCCGCATGTTACAACTTTTACTAAGGCACTTTCTGATATAGAGAATGCCCAAAAAACTGTTGATGCTATTATTACTTTAAGTCTTGATGCTGGGGATTCTATTATGAGCATTATGGATACTATGCAATATCAAGATATACATCGTCAAAAAATTGAACGGGTTATCAATGTAATGCGTGCATTATCTAAGTATATGAATTCCTTATTTGAAGGCAAGATTGATGATGCTAAACGGGTGGCTTCAGCAACTCATATAGCTGGAGATACAGCTACAAAAGATATAGTGAGCGAAGATGATATCGAAGCCCTTATCGCTTCTTTAGGTGGAGGAGGGCATAACTGATTGGTCGAGTTGCTTGCTCCTGCGGGGAATTTTGAGAAATTAAAAATTGCGGTTGCTTATGGTGCAGATGCTTTATATGGCGGTGTGAGTCATTTTTCGTTGCGGAATCGTTCGGCAAAGGAATTTACTTATGAAACTTTTAAAGAAGCAGTTGAATATGCCCATGCTTTTCATAAAAAAATATATGTAACTATCAATGGTTTTCCTTTTAACTCGCAAATTAAACTTTTGGCACAGCATATTGAGAAAATGGCAGATATTCAAGCAGATGCTTTTATAATATCTGCACCCGGTGTTTTGAGATTGGCTCAAAAAATAGCACCACATATCCCTATTCATCTTTCTACTCAAGCTAATGTGCTCAATGTACTTGATGCAGAATTTTTTTATGAAATGGGTGTTAAGCGGATTATTGCTGCAAGAGAAATGAGTTTAAATGATTTAAAAGAAATTAAAAAAGCTCTACCGAATTTGGAATTAGAAATTTTTGTGCATGGTAGTATGTGTTTTGCTTTTTCTGGACGCTGTTTGATAAGCTCGTTGCAACATGGTAGGGTGCCTAATAGAGGAAGTTGTGCAAATGATTGTCGATTTGATTATGAATATTTTATACAACCTCCCCATGATAATAATATGTATGAGTGGAATGCGTGTAAATATTTTGTAAGAGAGCCAGATACTGGGGTTGTTATGCGTTTAGAAGAAGAAGAAGGTGTAGGGACGCATATTTTTAATGCTAAAGATTTAAATTTAGTTGCTCATATTCAGGATATTATCCGCACCAAAGCAGTTGATTCTTTGAAAATAGAAGGGCGGACAAAATCAAGCTACTATGCAGCCATAACCACTAAAACTTACAAAAAAGCTATTAATGATTCATATAATAACGAATTTCATGCAGAAGATTATATGGCAGAACTCTATACATTAAAAAATCGTGGCTTTACTGATGGCTATATTATTCATCGTCCTTTTGTAAGGCTTGACACACAAAACCACCAAACAGCTATTAGCGAAGGGAGTTTTCAAGTAGTAGCTGAAGTAAGAGAAGATACAAAAACGGCTCTAGCTAAATTTAGCATATATCCCTATCAAATATATGAAATTATTTCACCTGCAGAAATCATACCTCAAGAAAATGGTAATGGCAAAATATATGCTGATGGAGGACGTTTTTTTATATTTTTTAAAAAAATTATAACTTTACAAGGTAAAGAGCTAGAAAGTATTCATAGTGGCAATACAAATCCTATTGTATTACCCGGGGTTTTGGCGGCTTATAGTTTTTTGCGATTCCATTTAGGGGAGGAGAAATAATGGAGTTTGTTGCAATTGTAATAGGTAGCAAAAGTGATTATGCAGTCATGAAAGAATGTGTAAGCGTATTAGAAAAATTTGATGTTCCTTATGAAATAATTATTAGTTCTGCTCATAGAAGCCCAGAGAGAACAAAAAAATATGTACTTGAGGCTGAACATAGAGGAGCACAGCTCTTTGTTGCAGCAGCGGGTATGGCTGCTCATCTTGCTGGTGCTATTAGTGCTATAACAACTAAGCCTGTTATTGGTGTTCCTATGAATGGAGGGGTGTTAGATGGGCTTGATGCTTTGCTTTCTACAGTGCAAATGCCATCAGGAATGCCTGTAGGCACTATGGCTATTGGCAAAAGTGGGGCGATTAATAGTGCTTATATTGCTATGCAAATTCTTGCACTTAAAGATAAGGAGCTTGCAGAAAAATTAAAGGAAGATAGAATCATGAAATCTAAAAATGTGGAACTTGATTCTATAGAAATTGAAAAGATATTGTTGCAATAAGGAATAAAATGGGTAATTGGATAGAAATAGAAAAGTTTTGTGATGCAACAAGGCTAAAAAGAGAGCTTATAGAAAAACTTATTAAAGAAAATAAAATTAAACATAAAAAAGAAAATGGGATTGTTTTTGTAGAAGCAAACACAGCAACCAATAACGCTTTAGTGATACAAGAAAAACAAAATACAAAAAAAGAAGTTGCTCTATCTGATACCCATGCCATTGCTTTTGCTGAAAAAACCATAGGTACTATTCTCAACCTGCATGAAAAAGTCTTAGAAGCAAAAGATGAATCCATTGGGGTACTTAAGAATGAAAATAAATTTCTTAAAGATGCCTTGTTTTCCATGCAAGAACTTTATGATGATGATCAAAAAAATGCACAATTTTTGCGAGAACAACTTGAAAGAGCTCAAGAGGAACTAGAGCTTATGAAGAGAAAATATAGGCTGATGTGGGGCAAAGCGGGAGGAAAGGTTGAGCTTTCTCCGCTGGTTAAAGAAGAGGCAAATAAAGATAAAGAATAGCTACGCTAAAGAACGCAACCAAATACTGAAAGCTTCTAATCCCAATTTACATTCCAAACTTTTTTTGAGATGTTCTTTTGCCTTGAATTTTTTATTGCCTGCTAAATAAAGTTTAGCAATTTCATTATGCAATGTAGCAAGATAATCATTTTTCTGTGGATTATCGATCTTCAAGTTTTCTAAAAAAGAAATTTCTTTTTCATAGGATTTTGCCTCTACTAAAGGCTCATAATATAAAGATGCAGTTAAGCTGTCTGAATGTATGCTGTATATTCTCATAGGTTGGTGGATATAAAAAATTTTTGATTTAGCATATATTTTATTCCAAAAAACTTTATCTCTACCTTTAAGCTCTTCATCAAAACGGTCTTTACCAATGAGAGATGTGGCAACAACACCGAAAAATTTACCACTTAGTTTTCCATACCAAAATTCATCGGTATCAACCTCCCTGCTTTCTTCTATGCCTATGCCCGAAAGCTCTTTATTATCACTTCTTAAGCGATTACTGAGAACAATTCCATAAACTTTATTTTTTTGTATATATATTTCTGTCAAACGGTGAAGAGCATTTTGCAATAAAATATCGTCATCATCAAGAAAAGTAAAAAGTTCCCCCTGTATTTGATTTATTGCTGTGTTTTTTGCACCATGAAGCCCTTCTTTTTGAGTGTTCTTGAGGTAATGAATATAAGGATAATGCACAGAGAAATCCTTTACAACATTATAGGTGTCACTACAGCACCCACCATCAACGACAAGAATTTCTAAATGAGGATAATTTTGCTCAATAACACTCTCTAGTGCATTACTTAAGAGATAAGGGCGATTATATGTCGGAATAATAACTGAAACTTTTGGGTATTCCATCCTATCTCCTTTAACAATTAATAACTATCTTGTTGTGGCAAATAGCCTTTATATTTTTCTATATAATTCCTTACATCTAAATAAACTTTTGGCTCTATCACCATTTCTAGCTTAAGAATAGAGAGAGGAAAGTTAAAATTTTTTAACTTAACCTCATCTTTTTCTGTAACTAATATTGATGTAGCATTATATTTTTTAAACTCAAGTGCAATCCTCTCTTCATTAAAAAAGCTGTGATCGCTATAACTAAGTTTACCTACAATAGAAGGCAAAAAATGTTCCAATCGTGAAGGATTTGCAATAGCTGTTACTAGAAGCATTCTCTCTGTCGGGTCTTTTATAGATACTTCTCGTGAATATTCTTTGCCTTCATTAAGGATAATATCGGCAGTTTTATAAGCGTTTGTTGCTTCTCTATATGCTCCACTAGGGATACAGAATGGAAAGTAGGGCTTGAGCAATGGTTTTAATATTATATTAAGTTTATTGCATTTAAAACGAAAACCATCATCAAGAAATATGATTCTTTTACCAAGACTTAGGGCTTTCTCTATGCCTTTTGCTCTATCTTCAGAAACAATTATTGTAGCAAATGGAAGTTTTCTCGCAAGCATTTGTGCTTCATCTCCACTTTTATTAACATCAATAATTAAGCGTCCATTGTGAGAAACAATCAGCAAACCTTTTGACTTTCTTTTGTAGCCTCGTAGGATGATCGCACAATTTGGTTCATATTCCCGTGCTAATGCTACTACCAAAGGTGTTTTTCCGCTCCCTCCAACAACAAGGTTGCCTACGCTTACAATGGCTGCTTTGTATGTTTTGTATGAGCTTAAAGAACGTCTAAGTGTAGCTCCAGCCATGTAAATAAGTGATATGGGCAAAAGCCCAAAGGCTAATATTTTTTGAGATAATGTTGGGTTAAAGAAGTATTGTTCTAAAAATTTCATAATCTACATCCAGTTTTGGTTTATTGTATGTAATTGTTCGCAAATGTATAATATATCTTCATCTCTCATTTTTGAATAAATGGGCAAAGAGAGAATTTTTTGATAGTTATTAAGTGCATTTGGAAATTGATTGACTTTGAAATTATACTTATTTTTATAGTAACTGAGAAGATGTATGGGGATAAAATGCAAATCGGTAGAAATTCCAGCTCGACTAAGCTCTCTAGCAACAGTATCTCTATTTTTTTCAACTCGGATAATATATGCGGAATAAATACTATTGGGATTACTTGGAGGGGGGGTAATGTATGGAATGCCTTCTAATTTTTTTGTATAAAGTGCTGCAATTTCTTTGCGTCTTACAGACATAGAATCAGTTTTTTGGAGTTGTGCAAGACAGAATGCAGCATTTATTTGTGTGGTATCATAACGGTATCCAATATCAATAACATCATACATATAAGAAAGGCGATTTTTCGCATATTCTTCGCGGGTTATCATATGATGTTTAAGTAATTTTGCTTGATGGGCAAAACATTCATTTTTTGTTGTGATAATTCCGCCATTAGCTAAAGCATTTGGTCTTTCAAAAGCAAAGCTGAATACAGTTGCATCTGCCTCTAAAGAGCCGATTTTTTGCCCTTTATGCTTTAGTCCAAGAGCCATGGTTGCATCCTCAATAATACTAATGCCATATCGATATTTTAATTCATAAAATTCTTCTATTCGAGCAGCTGTTCCAGCAATATGGCTTATAATGATGGCTTTAATTTTCTTTGGACCCCTTTCTTGTAAAATCTGTTCGCATTGTTTATATGAAAGATGGTAGCTATTTTCATCAATATCAACCAATAAGGGTTCGGCATCAAAATGGCGGATACTTTCAGGGATAAATGGATGGCAATTTACTGAACAGATTACTTTGTCTGCACGTTTGATGCCTATAACAGCTAATGCTAAGTGCATAGCTGAACTTCCATCAAATGTAGATATGGCATAAGGCACATCAATAAATTCTGCAAATTTTTCTTCTAAGAGAAACACACGACAAACATCTTCCCCAGCTTTAAGAGTTTCTGCTATTATATCTTGTTCATCATTATTAACATTAAGCACACAAAAAGGTATTTTGTGCATACAGCTCCTTTAAACCACTGCCATAGGTATTGGTTCTTGTTTAAATTTATAAGCATGGTATTTTTGAAGTACTAATTCAATAGCTTGTATATTATGTCCCTGTTGTATTAATTGTTCTTTATTATAGCCTTTTTCTGTAAAGTCAAAAAGTATTTTATCAAGAATAGCATAGCTAAAACCAAGTTCTTTTTCATCTGTTTGTCCTTTGAATAAGTCAGCACTAGGAGGTTTTAAAATGATATTTTGTGGAATTTTGAGTTCTTGAGCGAGTAAAAAAATATTGCTCTTATATATGTTTCCAATAGGATTAATGCCAGATGCCATATCACCATGAATTGTGCCATATCCTAAAAGGCGCTCACTTTTGTTGCTTGTACCTATGACAATTCGTTGTTGTGCAAATGCTATATCATATAAGATAGTCATGCGAAACCTTGCACAAGCATTACCTATTCTTGGTAATGAAAATTCCATGGGGTAGGTTTTTTGAAGGGCTTTTTCAAAATGTTCTATAGATATAATGCTGTAAGGAATACCAAACAGATGTGCAAAATTTTGAGCATCTGCTATATTGTCTTGAGATGATTGAGATGAAGGTAGAATAAGGCATAACAATGGAACTTCATAGGATTTATGTATTTCTTGGGATGGGATTTGTATTATTTGTTTTATGTTTATATCTTCATTATTTTGAAAAGATTCATATATTGTGTGCTCTAGTGCAAATTGTATAAGGCGAGCGACAACAGCCGAATCAATACCGCCACTAAGCCCAATAATAGCTTTTTTAAAACCCCTATGTTGAAATTCGTAACGCAAAAATTCCACAATTTTTTTAATGACTAACTTGCATTTGTTTTGGTCATATTCCATATTTATGTTATCCTTATAAATTATTGCCTTTCTAGTTTTTAGTAAAAATTAACGAAATTTTAGCCTAAAATCAGTCAAAATTGAGTAATATTCCACATAAAATCATGCAACTTTGTTGTTTAATATTGCTTTGATGGTATCTAGGCTTTATTTGCTGTAGTTATTGTCTATTTGATTGCGGTTTGTTTTGAGGAGTTTTTATGCCAAAAGTGCTTATATACTTTTTTTGTTTGTTTGCATATAGTGTTGCTCTATCTGCTGATGCAAATAAAATAGTATATACAGCTTCTTCTATCCCGGGGCAAAAGCATCGAGGCGAGGGTTTTATGGAAGGATTTCGTGTGCCTTCAGAAGATAAAAATACATCAACACAAACGCAAGTGGGCGATATTATTCCAACAGAAGATGGTAAATATCAGGCTACAAAATCAGTAACACTTAATATTGATGACATTCGTTTTGCATTCGATTCATATGACATAGCCTCTGTTTTTGAGCTTCAAATTCAACAATTTGCCACTGATTTATCACATAATCCTCATGCAAGAGCCCTTTTAGAGGGTCACACAGATTGGATTGGAACAGAGCTTTATAATATGAACTTATCTTTTAATCGTGCAAATGCTGTAAAAGATAAAATGCTTGAGTTTGGCATAGATGAAAATCGTATTACCATTAAAGCTTATGGTAAAAGTCGCCCTATTGCAGATAATAAAACAGCAGAAGGACGTGCAAAAAACCGTCGTGTAGAAATGATTTTTATTGAACCTGTATCTCTTAATACAGAACGGTAATGTGAATATATTTTTTGAATAAGGCATTATAATGAAACCTGTTATTTCGCAAAATGTTGTTATTTATTATGCAGATAGTGTATTAGGCTCATCAGAAGAAGAGCAAATCTGTAAAGTCATACAAGGAAGCACTTCAAGCGTAAGAAGTTTGCAACTTCAAGCATTATTCTTTTCTTTGCGTGCAAATGTAGAGTTTGAAGATGCCACTATAATCGCTGTTGCCCATACCCTTTTAAGATTGCAAAAGCAGCTTGATATTGTAGTGGCTATTTGCGAATATAATGCAGAGCAGTTTAAACGATTAAAAGAAGTTTTTTCTAATAAAAGTATTCCTCTTTTTAAAACTATTTCGCAGGCCATGCTATTTCTTCAGATTAAAACACCTCCTGCCGGTACACCTATTATTGTCTTTGAAAAAGATACTGTTATGCAAACTCTTATTGTGCAAAGCCTAGAAACTAAAGGCTTAGATATTCATGTTGTGCAGAATGCTAAGAGTTTTAGAGAAAAACAGCAGGAGTTTGGTACTGATGCCTTTTATGTTTATGATATGCAGTTTGATATTACTGCTAATCATATTCCAGTGCAAATTTCTCAAGGGATTGTTATTTACCATTTTTACAAAGAAGTTGATGGAAAAATCCCCAGGTATTTTAGTGTGCAAACCTATGCTTTAAGGCTTTCAGAAGGTTTTAAAGTTTTTATTTTTAATATGAAAGATACAGAAATTTTTGATTCAAAAGCCGTAGATTTTTTTGTATCTTTAGCACGTAATGCTGTTTCTTATGGTGCAGCTTTTGTTTTTGTGGGACTTAGACCTAATATTATAGACTTAGCTACTGAAGATAGGATACGCAGAGCTGGAATTTATATCTATGCTGATAAAGCAACCGCCTTAAGAAATGAAAAAATTGCTTCTTTAGTAAATGCTTATAATACAAAAAAGCCTCAAAAACTCTCAAAAAAACTTGTGGCTAATTTGCTATATTTTGTAAATGCTTCTCTTGAAACCTTTAAATCTTTAACAGGTGGTGATGTTGAAAAAAAATCCCATCGTGTTACTGAATGTGATATCCCGGTTCATGACAATGTCATGGGTGCAACCATCGCTTTTGAGGGTGATATATCCGGACAATTGGTACTTATTTTTAGCCAAGATATTGCTCAAGAAGCAGCAATGATGACTTTAGGTGAAGAAGTCCAAAGTAATGAAGAATTGCTTGATGTTGTTTCAGAATTTACTAATATTATTGCTGGACGAAGCAAAGCTTTACTTTCTGAAAGAAATATAAGCATTGGGATTTCCTTGCCAAAATCTTATTTAAGTTTTAGAGATATTCATCCTATAATCATGGGCAGAATGGGCGTGCAAATTGATTTTTTACTTAACGGAAAACCACTATATATTTTTTTAACCTATTAGATAATTATATTAATATTTATTGAAATTAAGTCTTGTATTATATTTTTTATTATATAATGAACTTTTAAAATAGAGATTCCAAAAGGTGAGTGCATGAATCTAACAAAAATGGTTAAAAAAGAGCAAGTTAATCGTGAGTGGGTTGTTCTTGATGCAGAAGGTCAAACATTTGGTCGTTTAATTACACAAATAGCAATTTTGCTAAGAGGAAAGCATAAATCTTGTTATACCCCTCATGTTGATTGTGGAGATTTTGTGGTGGTAGTTAATGCTACTAAAGTAAAGTTTAGTGGAGCAAAAAGAGAAGATAAATTTTATTTTACCCATTCTGGTTATTTCGGAAGCACAAAATCAAAAACATTAGATGAAATGATACAAAAACATCCCGAAAAACTTTATCATTTAGCAGTGCGGGGCATGTTGCCTAAAACAAAATTGGGGAGAGCTATGCTGAAAAAAATGAAAGTATATGTGAGCTCAACTCATCCTCATACTGCCCAAATAAATAAACAAGTTAATAAGTAAGGAATGCAAATGACAAAAATTTATGCAACCGGCAAAAGAAAAACTGCTGTGGCAAAAGTATGGCTTATTAATGGAAGTGGCAAGCTTTCTATCAATGGAACAAATTTAAATGATTGGCTTGGTGGGCATGAAGCTATCAAAATGAAGGTTATGCAACCTCTTTTGCTAACTAAACAAGAAAAAAGTGTAGATATAATTGCCTATACATTAGGCGGTGGTTATTCCGCACAAGCAGAGGCATTAAGGCATGGCATTTCTAAGGCATTGGTTGCCTATGATTCATCTTTTAGGGCAACTTTGAAGCCAAAAGGTTTGCTCACAAGAGATTCAAGGGTGGTTGAGCGTAAAAAATACGGCAAAAAGAAAGCACGTAGAAGTCCTCAATTCTCTAAAAGATAGTGCGATAGGGGGTGTCCCATATATCCCCCTTACCATTTTTTTATGCTACTCTCTTTATAGATTGATTAAACTTCAATCAAGCTTTTGTTCGTATCCATTTTTCACTAAACTCTAAATATTCTTCATGTTCGTTAGAAGCCAAGATGAAACTATAGATGCCTATATTATGAGATAATGTCTATTAGATTCTGAAAGGCTTTCGTCAAGACAATTACAATTAAGAATTAAGGTGTCTTCAGATTCAAAAATTGTTTCAGTTGATACCGACACTGTAGCAAATCTTCTGCGTAAAATAGAGACAATTAAATATAAATTGCTTAATAATAGTTTTTTTAAAATATTAAATCTCTAAGTCTAAATTATAAAATGCTCCATCATGATTATATATCTGTTTTAATCGCATAAATCCTTACCTATTATAATTTTTATAATTTAAAACTCTATTTTTCTATCGCAATTATAATATTTATAGGTATTCATAGTGCTCTAAAAAAAAGAGAAAGCTTCTATGATGATGTTTGAACTTGTTTAAATAAAATTTTAAGCTATCTAAATTATTTTTTAAATCAACACATTTTCTATTTTATAAAATATAATTCTAGCAAATTTTATATGAATAAAAATAATAAACCCATAGATATTTCAATTAATCATCATTTTTCAAGCTTAAATACACCAAAGCAACACTCATATAAGTAACAAGCCTAAATGCAGATGGTAATCCATTCCATACATTACTCATCCACATAGCAAACCATTCTCCTGCAACAACTTG
>JARHYY010000115.1 GCA_029258405.1 Helicobacteraceae bacterium
GACCATTCTGGAGGGGTGATTTTATCTGCTGCATTAATAGATGGAGGAGAGAAATTAAAAGCTGGTTGTTGTCCTAAACGCAAAATTTTATCAGTAATAATATCCCTATCTAATGCCATGCTTAGAGATTTTCTTATATTTGCATTGCTCAATATAGGATCGTTAAGATTAATATCATAGTAATAGGTGCATAATGATGGTGCAGTTTTTAGCTCTTTAGGTAGCTCTTTTTTTATCTTATCAAGCACTTCTAATGGGAATTCCCCAATGTCTAAATCACCAGCTCTATATCGTGCAAAGCTCACAGATGGCTTTTCAATTTGCAAAAGTGTAAGCTTATCTAAGGCTACATTTTTTATATCCCAATAATATGGATTCTTTACAAGTTCTGCTTTTTCACCTATAACCATAGATTTTATCATAAAAGCACCATTGCCTACAATATTATTAGGCTGTGCCCATGCATCTCCAAGCTTTTCTACTATTTTTTTAGGTACAGGAGAGAGCACATAAAATTCTGTTAATAAATCTGCAAATGGTACAGATTCTTCTAAATGCAATACTAAGGTATAATCATCTTTTGCTTCTACCCCTAGCTCACTTGGGCTCATTTTTCCATTAATAATTTCTGTAACATTTTTAAGTTTCATGTAGCCTAAATAAGAAGCATAAGGGGATGCTGTTTTTGGATCTACCAGCCTCTGCCACGCATAAACAAAATCATGTGCTGTTACATTATCTCCATTTGACCATCGTGCATCTTTTCTCAGCTCAAAAGTCCAAGTTTTCTTATCTTCGCTAGAGCTCCATTTAAGAGCTACCGCTGGAATAATCTTATCATTTTCATCAGAAATAACTAAGGTTTCAAAAAGATTCCTCGCAAAATGCCCTTCAGGTACGCCCTCAATCTTTGCAGGATCTAAGCTCACTGGAGCTGAACCTGCATTAAAAACAAAGCTCTGATTCTTTGCGAGTTGCTCACCCGGTTTTAATTCTAGTGCAAAAAGCATAGCACAGGATAATATAAGATAATACAAAATCTTCATGTCTGTCTCCTTTGTTAAAATTTGATTTTAGCTTTTTAAACCTTAAAGCAAGAATAAAGATGCGTTTCCTCTCCTTGCAAAATGGGCTTATTTATTGTGCATTCGTCAGATGCAATGGGACAGCGTGTGTGAAATGCACAGCCCTTTGGAGGGTTTATAGGAGATGGTAATTCACCATGGAGCAATTCCACCTTTTTATTCCTCTCCACCTTTGGATCTGGGATTGGCACAGCAGACATTAAAGCCTTTACATAAGGATGTTTGGGGTTACTGTAGATATCCTTATAGCCCGCCATTTCAACCATATTTCCAAGATACATTACTAAAACATTATCAGAAACATGTTTGACAATAGAGAGATCATGTGCTATAAAAATCAAAGACAAATCTGTTTCTTTTTGTAACTGTTTTAAAAGGTTGATAACTTGTGCTTGTACAGAAACATCAAGTGCTGACACGGGTTCATCGCATACAATGAGCTTGGGTTGTAAAATTAATGCTCTAGCTATCCCTATACGCTGACACTGACCTCCTGAAAACTCATGTGGATAGCGATTAATTTGGTTGGGTAATAAGCCCACCTTTTGCATAATTTCTTCAACTCTTTCTTTGAGTTCTGCTTGTTTTAAATGAGGATGATAAGACGACAAAGGCTCTGCAATAATATCACCAATTGTCATTCGTGGATTAAGAGAGGCTAAAGGGTCTTGAAAAATCATTTGTATTTCTTTTCTCGTCTCTTTCCATTCCTTATCGCTCTGATTCTCTATGTTTTTTCCTAGCCATAATATATTGCCACTCACATCACGATGAAGCCCCAAAATAGCCTTTGCTAGCGTAGATTTCCCACAGCCTGATTCTCCCACCACGCCTAATGTTTGCCCCTTATACACCTTGAAGCTTATATCATTTACCGCCTTTATAGAGAGTTTTTTCTTTCTCAAAAATCCACTTGATTCCCTCATTCTATAAAAAACACTAAGATTTTTCACTTCTAATAATAATTCTTTCATATTAAGCCTTTGAAATTAATTCTATAGGAGCAAGGCAAAACCTCTTTCTCTGCTCCCCAAATTCTAATAAAGTCGGCATCTGCAAACAAGCTGAAGTAGCAAGATAGCATCTTGGTCCAAAAGGGCAACCTTGAGGGATATTCAACAAATCTGGTGGATTCCCCGGGATTAAACCTAATGTTGTTTCTTCTAAATTCAAATGCGGTATCGTTTTAATCAAGCCTAGCGTATAAGGGTGAGAGGGCTCATAAAAAATATCATCAACACTTCCATATTCCATAATTTTGCCCGCATACATCACAAGAACATTATCGCAATGCCCCGCTACAACGCCCAAATCATGCGTAATTAAAATCATTGCCATATTCAAATCTCTTTGTAGCTCTTTGAGCAAAGCCATAATTTGAGCTTGAACAGTTACGTCAAGAGCGGTTGTAGGCTCATCAGCTATCAAGAGCTTAGGCTTGCACAAAAGTGCCATAGCAATAACCACCCTTTGCCTCATGCCTCCTGATAACTCATGTGGATACATACCCATACGCTCTTTAGCTTCTGGGATTTTTGTAGCATCGAGCATAGCAACAGATTCCTTGAAGGCTTCTTTATAACTCATGCCTTTATGAGAGGTTAAAACTTCAGTTAATTGATCTCCTAACTTCATATAAGGGTTTAAGGATGTCATTGGATCCTGAAAAACAATAGAAATTTTTTCAGAACGCAGTGCATTCATAGCTTTTGAGCTAAGCGTTAAAATATCAACATTTTCAAAAAACACTTTGCCCTTTGCCAGCCCATTTTTTGCAAGCAAACCTAAAATCGCAAAAATAGTCTGCGATTTTCCTGAGCCAGACTCTCCCACTATGCCTAAAGTCTGCCCCTCATCTAAGCTAAAGCTCACCCCACTAACCGCCTGCAAGATTCCATCAGAAGTCTTAAATTGCACCCTCAAATCCTGTACATCTAGCAACATCATCTCTCCTTTGGATCTAGTGCATCTCTTAGCCCATCTCCTATAAAATTAAAACAAAAAAGTGTAATAACCAAAAACAAAGCAGGGAATAAAATAAGCCATGGTGTCTCTTCCATAGAATCTACACCATTATTGAGCAAAGATCCCCAAGAGCTCAAAGGCTCTTGCACCCCCAAGCCCAAAAAACTTAAAAATGATTCAAAAAGTATCATCGCGGGCACTAACAAAGAAGCATAAATCACCACCACACCCAACAAATTTGGTATAATATGTCGCAAAATAATCGCCCTTGTACTCACTCCACAAACCAAGGCAGCATGAATAAATTCCTTATTCTTTAAGCTCAATGTCTGCCCCCGCACAATTCTTGCCATATCAAGCCAGCTTACAGCCCCAATAGCAGCAAAAATCAAAAAAATATTCTGCCCAAAAAATGTTACCAACAAAATCACAAAAAACATAAAGGGCATGGCAGAAAGTATTTCTACAATCCTCATCATAATAATATCTGTTTTTCCACCAACATAGCCTGAAATTGAGCCATAAACAATACCAATAATAACCGCCATAAATGTCCCAGCAATTCCAACCAAAAGCGATATTCTCCCGCCCATAGCCACCCGCACAAACAAATCTCTACCCGAAGCATCTGTGCCAAAATAGTGCTTGTTTTCAAAATTCGGCGGGGTGCTTATGAGCTCAAAATTTATATCATCATAATGATAGCTTGACACAAATGGAGCAACAATAGAAAACACAATAACAATCCCCATAAGTAACAAGCTCGCTATAGCCGCCTTATTCTGAAAAAACCTTCTCATAGAATCCTGCCACAAGCTCCTCCCTTTAAGCACTTGCTGGTGGCTTTGTGCAGGATATTGGGCTTGCTTTTGCCATTCTTCTTGAAGGTATTGCATGTTTTTATCTAGTTGTGATGATATTTTTTGATTCAAATCTTTTTGTATAAAATTCATATTATTGCCTAGTGAATAGTAATTTTTGGATCAAGAAAAGCATAGAGAATATCAACTATGGCATTAAACAAAATTGTCAAAGCACCTACTAGTACCGTTAGGCTTAAAACCAAGGAATAATCCCTATTTAATGCTCCATTGACAAATAGCTGCCCCATTCCAGGTATGCCAAAAATAGTTTCTATAACAACAGAACCTGTAATAATCCCAACAAATGCAGGTCCAAGATAAGACACCACAGGAATAAGAGCAGGCTTTAATGCGTGAAAAAACAAAATCCGAGTAGCACTAAGCCCCTTAGCCTTTGCTGTTCGTATAAAATGAGAATGCAAGACTTCTATCATAGAACCTCGAGTAATTCGAGCGATCCTTGCAATATAGCTTAAAGACAATGCAATAACAGGCAATATTAAAAATTCAACTTTTCCATCATTATACCCACCAGATGGTAAAATATGAAAATTAATAGCAAAGATCAAAATCAAAAGTGGTGCAATAACAAAGCTTGGAAGCACAACCCCAGTCATAGCAAATGCCATAATACAATAATCTATCTTTGTATTCTGATTGAGTGCAGCAAAAATCCCCACCAAAACCCCGCAACAAAGAGCAACCAAAAAGGCTATAAACCCCAAAAACAGAGAAATAGGAAAAGATTGCTCTATTAAATCATTCACACTCAAATCCTTATAAGAAAAACTAGGACCAAAATCCCCCTGCATTAAATTTTTAAGATAGGTAATATACTGCTGTACAAGAGGCTTATCTAAGCCATATTTCGCATTAATATTCGCCATAACTTCATCGGGATAACTTCTATCTGAAAGAAAGGGGCTGCCCGGTGCTAAACGCATAAGAAAAAAGGACAGAGTAACCAAAATAAACAAAGTCGGTATAGCCTGCAAAATACGAGAAATAATAAATTTTAACATTTATAGCTCCAAAATGCCAAATATCCAAAAGCATTGAACTTTTTGTTCATAATATCAATGATAGCATAAAACAATCTATCTTTACACATAGCTTTTACCTCTTTATTTTGTTTTAAAACAACTCTTTTAATGATGACAACAAATAACCTGTTTACCCATTTTTCAAAGCTGTTTTAAAACTATATAATATAGGTATATCAATTATATAATAAAAATTATAAATAATGCAATTGATACAAAAAATCTATAAAGTATTACACAAAATTCTACACATTTATATACAGTTATAAAAATATATTATAAAATAAATCTTAATTTTATGTACAAGTTAATGCAATACTTACTAGTAATCAATTATAAATATATTCAAGATTTATAATGCCATATGCTAAAAATTACCAATGTTCTTTTAAATACATTAATACATGTAAAATATAAAGACATATGCTTTTACGCTACTCTTATAACAAGAATTTAAATATATGTTTTAGCATTTAATGATTAAAGTATTTTAAAAAATTATGCAATAGTTATTATTATTTAGTAGTTTTATTGAAATACTATTTCTTATTTTTGTCCCATAAATACTAGCTTTACCTTTAGAATAGCTCTGAAGCTATTTCCATGCACTATGTATTACATGATTTATTGCAGTGTTTTATATATATTCTTAGATATTTTTAGCACTCTAAACTATCTGTGATTGCTTTGCACTTACTTTAGCTAGTTATAAGTGCGACTAAAGTCGCACTTATAAGATTGTATTCTTTTAGAACTCAAGAGCTACATTAACCCAATATCTCCGCCCTTCTTGAATCACAGGACCATAGATATTTACATTGCTACCTCTTCTGCCACCATCATAGTATCTAAAGTCAGCAAAGTTGAAATCAAGTATATTGTATATACCACCATTGAGACGAATCATATCTGTAAGTTTATAGCCTACACCAAGATTGAGTTGCAAAGATGGCTTATAGTAGATTCCACCAAGCACTTTTTGTATTTTATCATTAGTTAAAGCATCTGTAGCAAGAATACCTTGTTTGTAATGTGTTTGAAGATAGGTATCAAATTTTGCATAGCTATAAGAAAGCTTTGTAAAAAGATTATGCTTGGCAGTAGTTGATAATGGCAAGCCTTTATTCATACCTGAAGTAATTTCAGAATCTATAAAAGCATAGCTCACATCAAAGCCTACACCATAAAATGGCTTAACCCCAAAGGTAGCTTCTACCCCTTGTGTATATGCAGTATCAGCATTGTAATTAAGATTACAAGTATCACTTACACCATAAAGAGCACATGTTTGATTATAGCCCGCACTGCCTTGTATTTTTGAAACGCTTCTAAATTCAATTTTATCTTTAAAATTAGATAAAAATAGCATAAGAGAAAAATCAATATAGTCATTATCAAAGACAGTCCCTACTTCATAGCTTACAGAGCTTTCAGCCTTTAAATCAGGATTCCCTAATAGAACTACTTGACCAGCTCTTACATAGCCATATACGGCATCAATGAGTTGGTTAGAATAAGGGGCTTTATATCCTGTGGCAACCCCACCTTTTAATGCCCAACCATTGATAAGCTCATATACAAGATATGCCCTTGGACTTACATTTGATCCAAATTTATCATTATAATTATATCTTGTGCCAAGTGTTAATGTGAGCGGATCAAAGATATTCCATTCATCTTCAGCAAATAGAGCAAAAGTATTGCGATTATGATTTGAGGGAGTGCCAGCTAAATCGTGATAGTTTTCAAAGAGATATTCTGCACCAATATTGAGAATATTATAATCGCCTAAAGGCAACATAAGCCTCGAATCTGCAATAACATCATTTGAGGTAATATCACGATTTTTGCCAAAATTTGGCAAATCTGCCCTACCCATTACACGCCTACCTGTACTTTCTGTTTGCATAAATTGCAAGCTATTTTTCCATACACCAAAATCATATGTTCCATCATGAACAAGACTTGTCATAAGCTTATTCATGCCCACCCACTTACCTACTCCAGGTGCGGTAGTGATTTGCCCTGTTCTATTATCATAAGTAGATTTTGTATAATCTATATCAGCAAAAAGCATATTCTTTTCATTAGGTGTATAAGCTAATCGTCCGCCAACATTATAGGCAATATTTTGTGCTCCAAAAAAACTATCTACTTCTTGCCCTAAATCATTCTTAAGTTTTGAGCTCCCTTTTTTTGTAAATTGTCTAGCACGTATGGTTAATCCTAGTGTTTTGCTTAATGGTCCAGCAGTATAAAGAGAGTTTTGATAGGTATTACCAAACTTACTTGATTCTGGGAGTATAGCTTGGCTTTGAAAACTTCCTGTCCATTGTTTTGTAATAGGTTTTGTGATAATATTAACCACCCCACCTAAAGCATCGCTTCCATAAAGTGTGCTCATAGGTCCGCGTATGACTTCTATACGATCAATTACACTAAGTGGTGGCATAAATGTATTATACACGCCTACACCAAGATTTGCAGTAGCAACATCTCCACTTGGATTTTGCCTTAAACCATCTATCAAAAAGAGCGTATATGCTGCTGGCATACCGCGTATGCTAATAGCACTTGCTCCTAGCTTATTATTTGTTTCTTCCAAGCTCACTCCGGGAATCTCTTTAATAGCTTCCCCTAAATCACGATAAGGCTTTTTCTCTAACTCTTCTTGAGTAATAACACCCACAGATGCAGGAGCATCAACAATATTTTTCTCACTTCCTGAAGTGGCTGTAACTATCGATTTTTTCAATTTTACAGTTGTATCAGCAAGGGTGATAGAGCCAAAAAGGCATATCATCCCGCTACTGCTTAAAATTTTGCATATCATTTTCATTCTATATTCCTTAATTAAACAAATTATCAGTATTAGGTTAAAACAAAATTGATTATAGCAATAATTATCATATATTAAGGCTTCAATATTTACCTATTTTAGAGATTTTATTATAATTATTACTACTAGTAACATATACATTATTTCTACTACAAGAAATACAGAAAAAAGGCTTTTAAAAGCTTAATCTATTAAGAACAAAAGTTAATAACAACTATATAGTTTATTTATCTCAACAGACAAAACGAATATTAAAACGATGGGGTATCATGCGATGATTTTGCTTTATTCCATGTATATGTATTGCATGATTTATTGCTCTGTATTCATTATTTAAACTTTACATGCTAACTTTTACCAAACCATAAACAAGAAAACTCTCACCCATATCATTCAATATCAATCACAAAAGATAATCACCCTAAAAAATATAATACTAAAAAGATGAAAGCTCACATGAAGTCATATGCAATTACTAAAAGTTTTAAATAGAATATATCCTAACAAACAACAACAAGCCTTAATCAATTATAGAGTTTTAAATTTACAACAAGTTTTGTATCGTAGTATAACCATGATATGAAAAAATCATAGGCATGATAAATTAAGCATTAATCTAGATATATTCTGCATTGCTAAAAATTGATTGAACATTAAAAGAGTTTTACTATCTAAAAAGGATAATAGTATTAGGTAGGAATTAAACAACCTATCAATCATCTAGAACTAGGACATAAGCAAAAGCACAATGCCAAATTTTTCGCAAGATTCATACCACAATATATAAGCAAAGATAAAATATCAAATAACTATCCATAGAGATATAAATACATATTTAAATATCTTATGTGTTAGGATTACTGAATTAAGTAAGGAAGCTCTTATGTATTTAAGAGGGTGATCTATGTTTAGAGAGCTTATTAATAAGCGATAATGATGTACTTAGTTTAAAATAAGTATTTTTAAAGAGAACCATTAAAAATAAATTGCTACAATAGCTTTTATTTTATGTAGCATAAGGAATAAGGTATGGTTAAAGTTACAGAAAATAGCTTAAGAGATGGGCAACAATCACTTTTAGCTACAAGGATGCGTACAGAAGATATGATTGAGGCTGCTCGTTTTTTTGAGCAGATTGGGTTTCATAGTGTCGAGGTGTGGGGTGGTGCAACCTATGATACTTGCTTGCGCTATCTCAAAGAAGATCCTTTTGAGCGTTTGGCTACTTTTAAGGAGATTTTTAAAAAAACTCCTATTCAAATGCTTTTGCGTGGGCAAAACTTGATTGGCTATCGCCATTATGCCGATGATGTAGTTATAGAATTTGTTCGCCTAAGTGCAATAAATGGTGTAGATATTTTTAGAATTTTTGATGCACTTAATGATATAAGAAATATTAAAGTATGTATAGAGGCAGTCAAAAAACAAGGAAAAGAAGCACAGGGTACAATTTGCTATACAACTTCTCCTGTGCATGATATAAAAGGTTTTGTAAAACTAGCACAAGAACTTGTAAAGATGGGTTGTGATTCTATTGCTATTAAAGATATGGCTGGATTGCTTTCCCCATTAGTAGCTTTTGAATTAGTGCGAGCTCTTAAAGAGAATATTGCTGTGCCTATTGCTCTGCACTCGCATTCTACTGCTGGGTTTGCCTTTGGCACACATCTCAAAGCCATTGAAGCTGGGGTTGATATTGTAGATCTAGCTAACTCTGCTCTTGCTGAAGGCACTAGTCACCCCTGTACACAATCTTTGGTGATGGCTTTAAAGGGTACAGAGTATGATACAAAATTAGACATAGAATATATGGAAAAAGCAGCTGAAATACTAAAGAAAAATAGGAGAAAATATAAAAAATTTGAATCTGAATATAATCTTATTGATACAAAAGTCTTATTAACCCAAATACCGGGTGGAATGATTTCAAATATGGCAAATCAGCTTAAAGAGCAAAATGCACTTCATCGCATAGAGGAAGTTTATGAAGAAATTCCTCGTGTTCGTAAAGATTTTGGCTTTCCTCCTCTTGTTACGCCATCAAGTCAGATTGTAGGTACGCAAGCAGTGCTCAATGTGCTTACAGGGGAACGCTATAAACAAATTACCACTGAAACAAAGAATTTTATTAAGGGGCTTTATGGTACAACACCTGCTCCTATCTCTCAAGAGCTTAAAGAAAAGATATTAAATGATGGTGAAAATATTATCACCGTTCGACCAGCAGATTTGATAGAACCAGAACTTCAAAAAGCACAAGAAGAGAGCAAAGGCTTTACTAAAAGCATTACAGATGTTATTTCCTATGCTATATTTGGTGCAGTGGCTAAAAAGTATTTTGATGAAAGAGCGACAGGAAAGCTTGAGCCAGAAACTTTAGCCTCTTTTGAGGATTATGGCAATGAGCCATTGGCTAAAGAATTTTTTGTTACTGTACATGGAGAACAATATAAAATTAAAATTGAAGGCAGCGGTGCAAAAGAAGAGGGTGTAAGACCATTTTTTATGCGTATTGATGGAGAGCTTAAAGAGGTGTTTGTTGAATCTGATGAGCAAGGAGAAGGGAGCATTGTTAAAAAAAGTGCTTCTATGCCTCAAGCAACGGCATTGGGGCATATTGTATCCCCAATGCCTGGCAATTTGACAAAAATTAAAGTTAAAGTTGGCGATAAGGTTAAAGAAGGTGATACAGTGGCAATTGTTGAGGCTATGAAGATGGAGCATGAGGTTATTACTTCAGTTTCTGGAGAAGTAAAAGAAATTTATGCAAAAGAGGGCATGCAGGCAAGCAATGGTGTGGCTCTTATGCTTGTTGGTTGATTGAAGGATAAGAAAAATAGATTATACAGGAGTGCAATGCAGAAATGTTACGAATAAAACCATCTTTAAAGCCTTTAAGCATAAGTGAAGCAGTTAGAGCAAGCAAGGCTTTATTAGAGGGGCATTTACCTTTAATCGCTCTATTTGGAGAGGTGGGGAGTGTTACATACCAAAAAAATAGCGGTCATGTATATTTTTGTCTTAAAGATTCTGCTTCTGAAATTAAATGTGTAATGTTCAAATTCTATGCCTCTAGGTTGTCTTTTACTATCCAAAAAGGGGCTATGCTCTTAGTGCAAGGTAAAGCTACATTATATGAAGCACGGGGTGAGTTTCAAATACAGGTACAGCATTGCGAAATTTATGATGGAGATGGGCTTATTAATCGCAATCTTGAAAAACTTAAAAAAGAGCTTGAAGAGAAAGGATATTTTAAGCAAAGCAATAAAAAGCCCTTGCCTCCTTTTGTGTATAAAATTGCTCTTGTTACATCATCTAGCGGAGCTGTTATCCATGATATGAGGAGCGTAGCAGAGAGCCGCTGGAAACACCTTCAGCTTATACTCATTCCAACGGTTGTACAAGGAGAGCAAGCCCCTAGAGATATTGCCCAAAGCATTGCCCTAGCCGATACTTTGAATGCTGATGTAATTGTTGTTGGCAGAGGGGGAGGGAGCTTAGAAGATCTAGCAGCATTTAATGACAAAATAGTTGCCGATGCGATTTTTTTTGCTAAAACCCCTATTGTTTCTGCTGTTGGGCATGATATTGATGCACCTATTAGTGATTTTGTTGCTGATGTTCGTGCGCCTACGCCTTCAGCAGCCATGGAAATTATTTTACCCGACCAAAATGAATGGCTACAGCGATTAGATTCTTTTGATAATAATTTAAAAAGAGCTATTACCTATCAATTCCAAGCTAAAAAACAAAAGCTCCATACTATCAAAAAGCATTTTTTGCTAGTTGGCTCTAAAATATCTCTTCAAAATCATTATAATCGATTGAGATATGCCCAAAAAGTTCTTTTTTTTCAAATGACAGAATTTTTACAACAAAAACATTTTAAACTTGTTTGGTATAGAGATAAAAAAAACAGTGCATTAGAAGAAAAAATTGTTTTGCTCAAAAAACAGCTTTTTCTCCTTCGAAGTCGATTATGCAGTTTTGAAATTGAATATCGATTAAAGCAAAGACGACAATATATTACAGGATTATACATTCAAATGAATAAGGTTTTTGAACAAAAAATATACATAAAACAACAGCTCTTAAGAGAAATGCGTATGCAAATAGAGATACTCAACCCAGAGATACTATTTAAAAAGGGATTTGCTTCCTTATGGTATCAGGATAAACAAGTAGAAATAAAAGATATAGATATAGGCAATGAATTTATAATAAGCGATAGCTTATTTAAAGCTCGCGTAAAATTGCTTGATAAAGAACCTATAAGAACTATAAAGGGAAGCTCACATGAGTAAATATTTTATCTTATTTATTATTTTTGCCTTAACATATGCAGAAACATTTAGCGATAAGGCTTTTTCTCTCATGGGCGATGTGAAATACAAAGATTTGAAATATTTTGATTATGTAAATCCCTATGCCCCAAAATATGGCAGTATCAAGCTCTTTGAAATGGGTAGCTTTGATACGCTTAACCCTATAGCCCCCAAAGGCATTGCAGCAGCTGGGCTTGAATTGTTTTATGATACTTTAAGTGTCCGTAGTGAAGATGAGCCCTTTAGCGAATATGGTCTTATTGCAGAGCGTATTCAGCGTGATAATGATAATAATTTTGTTATTTTTCATCTCAACAAAGAAGCGAGATTCCATGATGGCAGTGAAGTGAGTGCATTTGATGTTGAATTTAGCTTTAAAGCCATTTTAAATTCTAAAAACCCCCTTGTTACACGATATTATGCTGATGTTGATAATGTAGTGGTTGTTGATAAATGGACTATCCGTTTTAATTTCAAAAATAATCAGAACAAAGAGCTCCCTTTGATTTTAGGGCAAATGCAAATTTTTCCTAAAAATTTTTATGAAGGGCGGACCTTTGGAGAAAACCCCTTAGAAATACCTTTAGGTGGAGGTCCCTACAAAATTCAATCTGTTGATCCGGGCAAGAGCATTACCTATACTCTTCATGAAGACTATTGGGCAAAGAATCATCCTGTCCGCATAGGGCAATATAATTTCAAAAAGGTTACCTATGAGTATTATAAAGATGATTCTGTTGCTCTTGAGGCTTTTAAGGCTGGTGCGTATGATTATCGCCAAGAAAGTAGTGCAAAAAATTGGGCTTTGGGCTATACAGGAAAATATCTTAAAAGCGGAGATATAAAAAAGGAGGAATTTGCCCATTCCTTGCCAAGTGGCATGCAAGGCTTTTTTTTCAACACCCGTAGAGCAATTTTTAGTGATGTTCGTGTGCGAAAAGCTTTGAACTATGCGTTTAATTTTGAGTGGAGCAATAAGAATCTTTTTTATTCTCAATATACTCGAACAAAGAGTTATTTTGACAATTCGCCCTTAGCGTCATTTTCTGTACCGCTCCAAAAAGAAAAAGAAATTTTAAGCCAATTTAAAGATGAGCTCCCTCCAGAGCTGTTTGAAAAACCCTTTGAATTATTTATTCATAAAGAAAATGGCAATTCAAGAGCAGGGCTTAAAAAGGCTCAAGAAATACTACAAGAAGCAGGCTGGAAAATGATTAATGGTCGTTTATATAAAGATGGGCAACATTTCAGTTTTGAGCTCTTATTAGTAAGCCCAGCTATGGAACGCGTGGCAATACCTTTCAAAAAAAACCTCGCTACACTAGGTATTGATATGAAAATACGAACGCTTGATACAACACAATATATTAACCGTTTGAGAAATTTTGATTATGATATGATTGTTGGTGTGATACCACAATCACTCTCGCCCGGTAATGAGCAAAATTATTTTTTCTCTTCAAGTAGTGCAGATGAGCAAGGCAGTAGAAACTATGCAGGCATAAAAAATAGAGTTGTTGATGCTCTTATTGAAAAAATCATTAAAGCTCAAAACCGTGAAGATCTTGTTGATTATACACGAGCTTTAGATAGAGTTTTGTTATGGAATTATTATGTAATCCCCCATTTTTATAACCGTAATTTTAGAATAGCATATTGGAATCGTTTTGAACACCCTTTAATTACGCCATTATATGGCATAGGTTTTTGGAGTTGGTGGGTTGATGAGCAAAAAGAAAAAACACTTATACAACATAATGTGAAATTAAAAAGAGAATAATATTATTTTAAAGCCTTTAATAGTATTATTATGCTATATTAATAAATAAAAAGAGGAGGTTTGTATGTCTGAGCACTTTTCTTTTTGTTTTATGTGTATTTATCTCCTGCTGCTGCGTTAAGCAGCATACCCCCCTTTTTTTATACTTATATTATCATTATTTCAAATCTTATTTTTACATGGAGAACTATTATGGAAATTATTAAAATATTTGATACAACTTTAAGAGATGGAGAACAAAGCCCCGGTGCTTCAATGAATATTGAAGAAAAAATTAAAATTGCCCTTCAGCTTGAGCGATTGGGAGTAGATATTATTGAAGCTGGTTTTGCAGCTTCAAGCCCCGGGGATTTTGAGGCTATCTCTCAAATTGCACAAAGAGTTACAAAGAGCAGCATTTGTTCATTAGCAAGAGCTGTACCAAGAGATATTGAAGCAGCTGCAAAAGCCCTTGCTCCCGCTGTGCTTAAGAGGATTCATACCTTTATAGCAACAAGCCCAATTCACATGGAATTTAAATTAAAGATGAAACCTCAAGAGGTTATTTCAAGGGCTGTAGAGGCTGTAAAGTTGGCGAGAAGCTTTGTTGATGATGTAGAGTTTAGCTGTGAAGATGCTTGTCGCAGCGATATATCATTTTTGAAAGAAATAATTGATGCGGTTATGGAGGCTGGTGCGAGCACCTTAAACTTGCCTGATACCGTGGGCTATAGATTGCCCCATGAAATAGGCAACATGATTGCTACATTATCTCAACATATCAACAATAGGGCTATTTTATCAGTGCATTGCCATAATGATTTAGGGCTTGCCACAGCTAATTCAGTGTTTGGTATTCTTAATGGCGCAAGACAAGTTGAATGCACTATTAATGGATTAGGAGAGCGGGCAGGGAATACCGCCTTAGAAGAAGTTGTCATGATACTTAAAACGCGTAAAGATATTTTTCCCCATATGGATACAAGAATTAAAACCCAAGAAATTTATATGGCAAGTAAGCTTGTTGCTGATATTACGGGTATCTGTCCGCAACCAAATAAAGCTATTGTAGGCAAAAATGCCTTTGCTCATGAGAGCGGGATTCACCAAGATGGCATGCTCAAGCATCCAGAAACTTATGAGATTATGAATCCAAATGATATAGGCATTCCTCAAGGCAATGGCTTGGTTTTAGGCAAGCATTCTGGCAGAGCAGCCTTTAAAGATAAGATTATATCCCTTGGCTTTAATGTTAATGATGATGAGTTACAAAATGCTTTTGAACGCTTCAAAGAGCTCTGCGATAGCAAAAAAGAGGTTTTTGATGATGATATTCGAGCAATATTAGGGGAAGAAACAACCCATATTCCACAAATCTTTGCTCTTCATTCCTTGCAGGTGCAAACATGCTATGGCGGTCATTACTGTTGTGCTATTTCAATCTTTAAAGACGATGTGAAATATAGCGATTCTGCTTTAGGGAATGGAGCTGTTGATAGTATTTTTAAAGCAATCGATAGAATTAGCGGTTTTGCAAGTGTGCTCAAAGACTACAAGGTAGAAGCCGTAAGTAGCGGAAAAGATGCTTTAGCAAAAGTAGTTGTTAGGGTAGAGTTTGAAGAGGGCAAGCCAGCTCTTGTAGGGCATGGGGTTGATAATGATACCATGACATCTACCGCAAAGGCTTATTTATCAGCATTAAATAGTTACTTAAGCATGAAGGGATTGATTGCTGATAAAAGTGGCACAATGATATAAGCCCCAAGCATTTCATGGGTGAAACCCCCTCAAGATACCTGCGGCACATAAAAGCATAAGGTACTCTGCTGTGTTCCCACCCTGAAGTGTTGCCCTATGATTTTATTGCACAGGTCTAAAGGAGGCGTTCAATTCAATAAGCACAAACCTAATGAACTCAACGCTTCCTTCCTTTATGCTATTGTATCATATCTTTTTTTAAACTCCATTAAAATTTTCTTTTAGCCTCATTTAAATCAATCTAAAATTTATTGCATTATATACAATATTGTAGTATAAATATTTTTAGAGTTGGGGCATCAATCCTTAGTAGAAAATTTGTAAGACCTTAAAAGCAGGCTAGATTTATTGAAACTAACCCCCTAAGCAGTAGGCTAAGGGGGAATGTGTTATAATGCTCTATAAAAATAGCAAATGAGGATATTTATGCCTAAAAGAGAAGATATACAAACTATTTTGCTTATTGGTTCTGGACCTATTGTAATTGGGCAGGCATGTGAATTTGATTATTCTGGCACTCAAGCAGCAAAAACGCTTAAAAGCTTAGGCTATCGTGTAGTGCTTATTAATTCTAATCCTGCCACAATAATGACAGATCCAGAGTTTGCTGATAGGACTTATATTGAACCCATTACAGAAGAAGTAATAACCCATATTATCAAACAAGAAAAAGTTGATGCCATTCTCCCCACTATGGGCGGGCAAACTGCCTTAAATGTCGCTATGGGATTATTTGAAAAAGGTTTATTGCACAATGTGCAGTTTTTAGGGGCTAAGCCAGAGGCAATTAAAAAAGGTGAAGATAGACAAGCCTTCAAAGAAGCCATGCTTAAAATCGGCATGGATATTCCAAAATCTTGCTATGCCTACACATTAGAAGAGGCGATAAACGCAGCAAAAACAATAGGCTTTCCGCTTATTGTTCGTGCGAGCTATACTCTTGCTGGTGCTGGTAGCGGCGTAGCCTATAATATTGATGAGTTTAAAAATATTGCTGAAAATGGCTTAGATATTAGCCCTATTAATGAAATACTCATTGAAGAATCATTGCTAGGCTGGAAAGAATTTGAAATGGAAGTTATTCGTGATAAGAATGATAACTGTATCATTGTATGCAGTATCGAAAATTTTGACCCTATGGGTGTGCATACAGGAGATTCCATCACAATAGCCCCAGCCCTTACCCTCACAGATAAAGAATACCAACGAATGCGTAACGCTTCTTTTGCAATTTTGCGTGAAATTGGTGTAGATACGGGCGGCTCTAATGTGCAGTTTGCCATAAACCCAGAAACAGGAAGAATGACTGTAATAGAAATGAACCCTCGCGTCTCCCGCTCCTCTGCACTTGCTTCAAAGGCAACAGGCTACCCTATTGCCAAGGTGGCAACGCTTCTTGCTGTTGGTTTTAGCCTTGATGAAATTACCAATGATATTACAGGCACTCCTGCAAGCTTTGAGCCAGCTATTGATTATATCGTTACAAAAATTCCTCGATTTGCTTTTGAAAAGTTTTCACAAGCAGATTCCACCCTAAGCACTTCCATGAAATCCATCGGTGAAGTAATGGCTATTGGAAATAGCTTTAAAGAATCTTTACAAAAAGCATTATGCAGCCTTGAGACTGATTTATTTGGTTTTAATCCCATTAGTGAAGATAGAACAGAAATTCAAAGAGAGATTAGGCGACCAAATGCAAACCGATTGCGCTATATTGCTGATGCATTTAGAATGGGTTTTGAGGTGGCTGAAGTGCATAAATGGAGCAAAATAGATAGTTGGTTTCTCCATGAGATTTATGAAATTATTGCTTTGGAGCAAGATATTACCTTTGAGAATATCAAACAAGAAACATTTTTGCGCTCATTAAAACAAATGGGCTTTAGTGATAAAATGATCGCCTATTGGGTGTGCTGCCATGATGATTTGGATATACAAGAGAGAGATATTTATGATTTGCGCAACAACAAAGGAATAGTCTTTGAATATAGAGAGGTTGATACTTGTGCAGCAGAGTTTAGAACACAAACAGCCTATTTATACTCTTGCACACCTGTGAGCAATGATGATATTGATACCTATAATGATCATTCTACCCCCAAAGTATTAATTATTGGTGGCGGTCCTAATCGCATAGGGCAGGGCATAGAGTTTGATTATTGCTGTGTGCATGCTGCTTTTGCATTGAAAGATATGGGCATTAAAAGCATTATGTATAATTGCAACCCCGAAACCGTAAGCACAGACTATGATACAAGCGATACATTATATTTTGAACCCATTGACTTTGAGCATGTGCGTAATGTGGTATATCGCGAAAACCCTGATGGAATTATTTTGCATTTTGGTGGGCAAACACCGCTAAAGCTCTCAAGAAATCTTACCAAAATCGGTGCAAATATTATTGGCTCAAGTGCTAAAGTTATTGATGTTGCTGAAGATCGTCAAAAGTTTGCAAAATTTATCGAAAAAAATGGCTTATTACAACCACAAAATGGCACAGCCTTCACAAAAGAAGAAGCTATTATTGTAGCACAAAGCATTGGCTATCCCGTGCTTGTACGCCCTAGCTATGTTTTGGGCGGAAGGGCTATGAGGATTGTTTATAGCAATGAAGCATTAAAGCATTATATGAATGAAGCAGTTGATGTAAGCGAGAACACCCCTGTTTTAATCGATAAATTTTTAGATCATGCTATTGAGCTTGATGTAGATTGCATTTGCGATGGAAATGAAGTGTATATTGCTGGAATTATGCAGCATATAGAAGAAGCAGGCATTCATAGTGGCGATTCTGCTTGCTCTTTGCCCGCTCAATTAAGCGACACATTAACACAAACGATACAAAATGTTACCGCAAAAATTGCAAAGAAAATGGGTGTTATTGGGCTTATGAATACACAATATGCCATTTATGAAGATCAATTATACATAATAGAGGTTAATTCTAGGGCTAGTAGGACAGTCCCTTTTGTGAGTAAAACAACAGGCATTCCCTTAGCAAAAGTTGCTACGCGGGTTATGTGGAATGTTGCTTATAATAAAGATATACATTACCCGCTAAGAGAGGCATTGCAATTTTATGATACTTTTCATTGCGTAGATTACAATGGTGATATATTAAAACCAAAGAATCTCAAACATGTTGCCATCAAAGAATCAGTATTCCCCTTCAACAAGCTAAGCGGAGCAGATGTAAGCTTAGGTCCAGAGATGAAAAGCACAGGCGAGGTCATGGGCATCTCCAAGAGCTTTGGCTTAAGCTTTGCCAAAAGTCAATTAGCCTCCAAAAATCCATTACCCTCAAAAGGCAAAGTTTTTGTTTCTCTTGCTGATTCTGATAAGCGTGATGGAGTTGAAATTATAAGAGAGCTTAAGCTCCTTGGTTTTGAATTTTGTGCTACCCAAGGCACGCAAAAGGCATTATCTGAGCATGGCATTGAGGTTGAAAATGCTCTAAAAATTTCTGAAGGCAGACCAAATATTTGTGATATGATAGCTAACAATGAAATTGATCTTGTAATTAACACAAGCGACATAAACACATATCAAGACGATACCTATAAAATACGCGCTCAAGTACTCAAAAGCTCTGTACCCTATGTAACCACTATTGCCGCAGCATATGCTGCACTAAAAGCCATTAAAGAAAATATGCAAGGAGAGGTTTTCTGTGCAACAGCTCTACAAGATTATTTATATGGTATCCATTAATGCTCTATCTCGCACAAACTGATACAACCGTTGGCTTCTTGAGCTCACAGAAACAACCTATTATTAATGCCAAAAAAAGAGCCCAAGATAAACCTATTCTTCAAGTTGTTTCATCATTAAAAAAATTAAACGATGAGCTAAGAGTTCCACAAGCATTCAAAAACAGAATCAGAAGAATGCAAAAATGCTCTTTTATTTATCCACAAGGTGCATGTATAAGGGTTATCCACAACAAGAGGCATAAAGAATTTATCGAGAGATTTCATAAGCTCTATAGCAGCTCTGCAAACCTTTCTGGGCATTCATTTTGCATTGATTATGCATTGAGCATGGCAGATATTATTGTTTATGAAAAAGGGATTGAATTTACACAGAGCAATCCCTCGCAAATTTTTAAAATAAATAAGCAAAAGATTTGCAAAATTCGTTAGGAGGTTTTAAATGGTTGCTCGAGTGCTTGGGGTATTATTCTTTGGTTTTTTGTTTGCTATCGCACCCATTGCCATCGTGCTTGGTGGAATCTTAGACAACTATATTCATTTTTATGAAATTAGAGATTGCGGCAAACAAGTTTTTTTTAATCCTTTTTTCTATGATACCATATTTTACAAGGGCTATGGTTGGCTGTTTTTTCTTGCCATTATAGTCGCTGGTATATTGGTAATGTATCCACCATTTTTAGCCAATTTTTTTCGCATGTTTTATGTCGCTATATTAGTAGGCTCTTTGTTATTTTTTGTTCCAACAATAGGGTTTCATGCAGGAAAATGGCTTTTTAATCACCCAAAATTTATTGTAACACTTATTACAGGTGAGCAAAAGCAACTTAATGTCGTATATATCGGGCGAGAAGGTTTGCATTTTATTACTCCAGAAAAGCAGTTTCCTTTAACATATCGATGGGAGGCTATACAAAATGGCGAAGAACAAAGGTGCTATCGTTTGCCAGAGCAAGAATCTACACCAAGCACGCCATTACCCCCAGACACAAAAGGCGCCCCCGCCCAAGAAGCACAAGCTGTTGGCGTTGAGCCACTACCAGAAAAAAAGAGCATGTTTGAAGTGCTTATGAAAAAATTATTCCCTAAGCAATAATCACATTTTTGTGAGCCAAAAATCAATATGCATTTGCTCTGCAGCTATGCTTGTAGATTGCCCATGACCGGGATAAATGGTTTTATCATAACCAAGCTGCTTAAATCTTTGCAAGCTCTCTTGCATCTGCCAAGCTGATGAATAGGGGAAGTCATACCGACCAATAGAGCGATAAAAGATAAAATCACCGCTTAAAATAAAATCATCAGTTTCAATAATGCAGCACCCGGGCGTATGCCCCGGAAAATGCTTGAAGGTTAATGCAAAGTTTTCAAAGCATACTTGTTGATCACTATGTATAATAAGCTGCGTAGGGCAGGACAAAGGCAGATTCATATTAAAACAATCTTCTTGAAGCATAAAGGCATCGTCTTGATGAACAATAAGAGGAATATTAATATATGTTTCTTGCAAGGCTTTATTGCTCCATATATGATCAAAATGCCCATGTGTATTGAGAATGGCTAAAGGATTTTTGCATATATTCTTCACCCAACTATCCGCACCCATACCGGGATCAATAATAATCTCTCCATAAGAATTTTGCAAAATATAGCAGTTTGTTTGATATGCACCAAAAGGTTTTCCATAGAGCTTGCATGAGGGGTATTCTGTAAATATTTCTCGCATTTTAATTCCTTGTAAATAAAATTATATTATAATATCTTTTTATCTCAAATTATATAGAATATAATCGCATTTTTTGTTACAATAAATTAAAAGGCTAAAAATGCAACCACATGAGCGATTTTTCAAAGCAAAGCCAGACTTTAGGGATGCGTATTCACGAGATAGAGACCGCATTATCCATTGCTCCTCATTTCGCAGGCTTGAATACAAAACACAGGTTTTTTTAAACAGTGTGGGCGATTTCTTCAGAACGCGTCTTACCCATTCATTAGAGGTAAGCCAAATTGCAAGAGCTATCGCAAGAGCCATAGGGCTCAATGAGGCATTATGTGAAGCCATTGCCTTAGCCCATGATTTAGGGCATACACCATTTGGGCATGCAGGTGGCGATGAGCTTGATTCATTGCTCAAGCAATATAGCACTTATGGTTTTGAGCATAATTTTCAATCCTTTAGAGTGGTTACCCAGCTTGAAAAAAGATATGCCGATTATGATGGATTAAATCTCACTTTTGCCACCCTTGAGGGCATATTAAAGCATTCATATCCCTATAAAAAAAAGTTTTTAAATGAACATATTAATAAATGCTTTCGCCTTGATTATCACCCAAGCCTTGAGGCTATCGTGGTTGATCATGCCGATGAAATGGCTTATATAAGCCATGATATTGATGATGGATTAAAATGTGGTTTTTTAACTATGGAGCATATAAGAAGCAATGGGCTCATTAAAGAAGTTTTAAAACAAGTATATGCCGAGGGCATCACGCAAGAGCATCATGTTTTTCGTCCTCGTCTTGTATCCCTATTAATCAATTTTTTAGTATTTGCCTTTATAGAGTTTTCAAAAAAATCTCCATACCTACAACAAGAAGAGCCCATTTGTGCAACCCTAGCTGCTCACATTGCACATGGAATTGGTTTTGATGAATGGATAAAAAGGCAGCTCAAAGAGCTCAAAGCTATTTTATACAAACAGCTCTATTCGCACCATGAAGTCAAGAGAAAAACACATTTTGGAAAACGATGCATTCGTGCATTGTTTAATGATTTCATGAATGATATTTGGCTTTTGCCCTACCAAAACCGCCTTGAGATACAAAACGATGCAAAGAAGCAATACCGTGTTGTTGCTGATTACATTGCAGGAATGAGCGACCGTTTTGCTATCAGGCTCTATCAAGAGCTTCATGTAGGCTAGCGCAAGCTATTCTTTGTCTCTAAACCTTTCATCACAAAAGCTATTTGCATGTATATTACTAAAAGCATTTTTTATAGATTTAAATAAATTTGGATTATTAGATTCTAACTCTTTTAGTAATTGCTTATTATGTGCTCTAGCCTTTGGTCTTTTATCCTCTGGCAACCAATTAATGGGGCAATTACAATCAGGTGCAATATATATATTATTACTTGATATAAAATCAATTATTTGCCTCTCACGCACAAAAATCAAAGGTCGTATCACGCCTAGCCCATTTTGTGCTTTATAATATGGTGGCATAGAACGCAAAGAGCCATTATAAGTTAAATTCATAAAAAAGCTTTCTGCCGCGTCATCTAAATGGTGGGCTAATGCAACCTTATTAAACCCACCCTTTAAAGCCATATTATAAAGCTCGCCCCTTCTCATTCTTGAACAAAAAGAGCAATAAATAGTCCCTTCTTTTTTATGCTCTTCTAATATCTTAAAAATCTGTGTTCTATCAAGCTCATATGGTATATTGAGGTTTTTGCAATATTCAAAAATATATTCATATTCCCCACCCCTACCATAATCAATAGTCATTGCCAAAAATTCAAAATTAAATGGAGCATGCTGCTTCATATGTGCAAATATCGTTGCAAGCAATATAGAATCCTTGCCCCCGCTAAGCCCTAATAAAATCTTATCCCCTTCATTTACAAGCCTATATTGTGCATTTGTCCTCCCTACGATATTGAGTATCTTTTTGCTGATGGTGGGCTTGTTAAATGCAGCCTGCTTTGATGGATATTGCATATTACCTCACTTTTTTATTGAAGTTTAGCATATAATAGCTCTATTACAAATAATGAATATTTATGAATCGCCCCCAACGCCTAACAAGTTTGAATGATTTTTGAAATTTATAGTGCTATTACAAATAAAATTTATTGACTTTGTTTTTTTTTGTATAATCTTAAAATTTTAAAAGAAAGTAAAAAATGAGCAATACACCATTAAATTTACAAGATATACAAGAATTAATAAATCGCCATGAAACCCTCATTATAGATGCAGTAGCGCTCTCTCACCCAGAGTTTGAGCATATATTTGATAACATATTAAAACCAATCCTAAAAAGAGCAAAAAAACGCATACTCATACCAAGAGAAATATTTGACAAAATAATGAAATATATGACAAACACTTAAGAGTACAACAATATATCACCGCAGGAGAAGATGAAACTTCACATATTCTACGCGATAAACAATCTGTGTTAGCATTTATCGGGGATACGAAGATAGGCAATCAGATATTAAAATTTAAGCAGCATAGGGCATTATTCATTGGCAAAAGAGATAAATCATTCAGAATATTTGAAAACAAAACACAAAAAAGCCAAACACAAAGAACAAAACAAACAAATATATCAAGCGAAAAAATTACAATAAATGGCAATATCCCAACGCTTAATGATGAAGTATATTATAAACATAATGGAATAAGAGCAAGTGTTACTTTAGCAAAAGAAATTGCAAGCGGCGGAGAGGGCATAATATACGCAACAAATAGCGGCTTTATAGCAAAAATATATAAAATAGATAAAGATAATAGAAAGCTCAAAGTGCCTAGCTATACACCACCTAAGCTAGAAAGGCTTGCAAAAATAAAGCTCATCAGATTTCCTCAATATGTGTTTTTGCCATTGCATATCTTAAAAAATCATAATAACGAAACAATAGGTTTTCTCATGAACAAAGCAGATGGAAAACCCATACAATATATATTAGGTGGCTCTAAAGGCAGAGCAAAGCATTTTCCCAACATAACAACAAGCATTTAGCAAAGCTCTGCATAAATTTTTTGAAATGTATCTGTGAGCTTCATAAAAAGAATGTTATTGTTGGTGATATTAATACACAAAACATACTCTTTAATACAAATTGTAATATATATTTTATTGATTGTGATAGCTATCAAATTGGGGGTTTTCCATGCCCTGTTACAACAGAGGCATTTTTACACCCAGCCCATAGAGGCAAGGACATGAAAAACTTCATGAGAAATTTAGCTGATGAGTACTATGCCATCGCTATCTTTTTGTTTATGCTCATAAATCTTGGTAGGCATCCATATGATCGCAAGGGCGGCGGTAGAGATGATGCGTCTAAAAATATGGATTTTTCTTATGACATTAATGGTCCTAGCAATAATGCCCCAAATGATATAGCAAAAAAAAGATGGGAGCGATTAAGCAATGGATTAAAAGAGTGCTTTTATCATAGTTTTCAAAAAGGTGGCAAATATGCAAGCGAGAATAAATGCCTAAAGCCAGAAATTTGGCTTAAACATTTTGAAGCATTTGAGAAAATGCAATAACAATGCAATAGATAAGGAGATTTTATGAGTAATGCAAAAATTGATAATAAGCCAATTGTTGATAATGATGATGGTAATGCACTAGCAAACAACCCTACAAAAAGGGTGCCTGTATGTCTCTGCCTTGATATAAGTGTCTCCATGGATGGAGAGCCTATAGAGCAACTCAATAAAGGGATTGAGCTGTTTTATGAAGCAATTAATAATAATGAACAGGCAAAGCAAGCAGTAGAAGTATGTATTGTAACATTTGGTGAAACTGTTAGGGTTGATCAAGATTTTAAAGACATAGACGATGAATTACCACCTAGATTTAGTGCCGGTGGTGTTACCCCTATGGGTGAGGCAGTGAATAGAGCCATGGATTTATTAGAAGACAGAAAGAGAGAATATAAAGAAAACGGCATAGAATATTTTCAGCCTTGGCTTGTGCTTATCACAGATGGTGCGCCAACAGATGATTATGAGCAAGCAGCACAAAGGACAAGTGATTTAGCAAACATATAGAAAGCTTACAATATTCCCCATAGGTGTTGAAGGTTGTAATCTTAATATATTAAAAAAATTTTCACCAAGCATTTTGGAGAATTTTTTCAATGGCTCTCACAAAGTGTTGGAGGTGTTGCTAGCTCTAAGCCCGGTGAGGCTATTGAGCTTCCAAGTCCTAGTGGTTGGGGAGAAGTTTAAACTAAGGAGAAGCTATGCAGAGCAAATATCATGCTATCACTCATGCAGAAAAAGGCAGAAGCCATATAAAAAATAGCACACCTTGTCAAGATTATGCGTATGAGCATATAACAGACAATATCGCCATTATTGCCCTAGCCGATGGGGCTGGCTCTGCTAAGTATTCTGAGCTTGGCGCACAATGCGTTACAGAAACAATAGCAAGCATGCTAGAGCAAGAATTTGATAATTATTATAATGATAACGAAACAAACAGCATTGCTCAAGCAATAATAGCTTCTTTAAACAAAGAGCTAGAGCAATTAAGCAAGGACACAACAGAGCAGCTCAAGCCAAAGGGAGATGAAACATTTAAAGGCATTATAAAAAATATGCAAGAGCAGCTAGATGAAATAAAACGCATAGATATAAACCAATATGACAGCATTATGCAAGATATAAAAACAGCATTAAATAAGCAACAAGAGAATATAGGTAAAAAATTAAAAGATATAGAAAATGAACTTCAACATTATAAACAAAATAATGAGAGATTAGAGCAACAAGAAAATTTTAAAAAAGCTTTTGAACAAGAGCTTAACAATTATGAAAAGCATAGAGATGATGCAAAAAAGTCTTTAATCAAAATATTAAAAAAACAAAAAAAAGATAAAGGTTGGTTAAAAAAAATTTGGGATTGGCTATATGATAAATCTCATGATTTAACCCCCGAAGAAGAACAAAAAATAGAAGAAATAATACAAAGCATACCCGAAATAGCTCAACAGCAACAAAAGACACAACGAGCCATAGAGTCGTTATTAAAAGAGCAAGTTGCCTTAAGAGAACAAATTGATGATAAAAACCATAGAGATAGCATTTTTGAGAAATTAGATGCACATAATAAAAGCATCATAAAAACAATACAAGAGACTTATGAGGGCATAGAATCCACACTAGAGCAATTAAATAAAAAGAATAAAAGTATTTCTAATGAGCAACATTTAAAGAGCAATAATCATACATTACCAATACAAGATAATTTTAAAAACATTATTCAAGAATTCTTGAGCATGTATCAAGATTGTATTAAGCAAGAAAAAAAAGAAAGAGAAGCTTTAAAGAATAAACAAAAAACAGCACAAAAAGAGCAAGAAACATTACAATTTAAGATAAATGGACATGACAGATTAAAAAAAGAGATAGTATCTCATATGCAAACCCTCAAAGCCAATAGCGATACATTACATAAGGCATTACAAGAACTCAATTCAAAAAACAAAGATGAGTTTTGCACAGAAGATAATAAACAATATATAGAATCAATTGCATTTGAATCTTTTAAAAAGTCCTTGAATATAGTGAAAAATTTTGAGCAAAAGATATTAGCTTATGCAAAACAATATAATATACCACAAAAGGGCATACAACTACCAAGCATTGATGATCAAGTTTTTGATAAAGACAAGCTCATAAAAGCAATAGAAGAGAGCATTTGCACCATTAAAGATTTAAGCTCAACGCTACTTTTTGCAGCAATTAAAGATGATAGATGCCTTATAGGACATATAGGAGATGGAGCAATAGGTGGCTTATATGAAAATGAGCTTAGAGTAATATCAAATCCTGATAATGGAGAGCATTCAAATGAAACTTTTTTTGTAACAACAAAAAATGCACATAAGGTATTAAAGCTCAACAAAGGAAATGTAAGAGAAAAAAATATTAAAGCATTTGTGCTTATGTCTGATGGGAGCACAGAAGGATTATATAGCAAAAGAGATAAAAAATTTGTAGAAGCATTACAAAGGCAT
>JARHYY010000138.1 GCA_029258405.1 Helicobacteraceae bacterium
ACCTTTTTATTGAATTTTTTTATTTTATCAAAATTTTTGTTTAAAACCAAATTTATTTGGAGATTTGAAGTTGGAATATTCATTGCTAGTGCTAAAATGTAACAATATTTTAATGTGAGGAAGAAAATGAGGAAATTTTTTATTTTGGTAACTTTTGTGGTTTGCCTTTGTGCTAGCGATAAGTTGAATATTGATTCGCTCTTTAAAAAGCAAATAGGCTTAAGGAGCATTACAAGTTTTTCGCTTCTTAGTGCAGGAAATGCGAATTCTTACGCACTTTATCCTGATATTACCATAGGTGGAGATCCTACAATATGGAATGACACTAAACAAGCTTTTTTAACACAAACATTCATTTATACTATAATGCCTAAATTTGATATACTTGTTTCAAGTGGTGGGAGCTATGCAAGGCAAGAATATACGAATTTTTTTACAAATGAGTTTTCAAGCAAGGATAGCATAGGCTTTGATAATTTATGGTTTGGTTTTGTTTATATGGGTGATAGTGTAGCAGATTTTATTCCTCAAGTTACTTTTCAAACAGCTTTGCTTCAAAGAGAAAAGGCTGTTAATGATACTAAAAATTTTTATTTTAAATCTCAAAATATACAAGTGAGTTTAAGAGGGTATAGCGATCCTGTGGTATATAGTATTTATACAGGTTTTGGATACAATAATAAAAGAAAGTTTAAAATAGGCAAGATAGTATATGGGCATAATATTTATATGGGTGGTGATTTATCCATTGTCTTAAGCCCTAAAATTACTTTAGATTTAGGGGTAGAGCAAAGATTTCAAACTGAACAAAAGATTAATGGTTATCAAAGTTCTGAAATTCGCTCTATCCCAACACTTAATTTAGGTTCTACTTATAGTGTAAATTCAGATACTGCTGTATCAGTGAGTGCTAGTTTTGGTGGAAGTTCATCTTCGCCTGATAGTGTGTTTGGTTTGAGCCTATGGAAAAAATTTTAAAAGTTTTATTGGTATTATTTTTGCTCCCTTTAACGCTAGGTGCAGATTTTATAGTAAAATCTTACAAAGAGATTAAAAATGAGAGCGTAGTAAGGCAGAATTATGAATATTCGTGTGGTGCTTCATCTCTAGCGACTTTAATTAATATATTAGATGATAAGAAACTAAGTGAGCTTGATATTTTAAAACTTATGAGCACAAAAGAACTCTATACGGATATGGTTAGCTTTGCAGATTTGAGTATTGCTGTTGAAAAGCTAGGGTATGAAAGCCATTCTTATCAAATTGAAAGAAAGAGCATTGATAAACTTGTTAATATTCCTATGCTTGTAAAAATTGAAGATGATCCACGCTATCCTCATTTTGTAGTTATCATAAATCATGAGGGCGAATATTTGCAAGTGCTTGATCCAAATCATGGAGCATATATAAGTTCTAAAAGTCAGTTTTTTAGTATATGGGACAGAGATAATAAAGGTGGTTATGTTTTAATTGTAGCACCAAAAAAAGAATTAAGATCATTTGAGCTTAACATACCTAAGTCTATGCGTTTTGATTTTCAGCCCTTTAGTTTGCATTGAAACAAGAGTTTTGTGGTAGCTAAGTTTAAATGAATAAAATGTATTGAGAAAACCTTTAATATCTATTGCTATTAATAAGTATCTTAATGATATAATTCTTGAGGGTAAAAGCAATTCAATGTGAGATACAATGAGCATAATGCTTATGATAAGCTGTATATGCTGAAAGTCGCTTATGCTTTGAGGTGGGGGAATCTAGGTATTGTTAAAAAGTGAGGTGGATTCATTTGTTTAAACAAGGAATAGATTGTTGTAGTGTGTATAAAAAGGAGCATTATGGCACTTCAAGAAGAACTAAAAACACAAGGTGATTTTTTATTCCGCTATCGGAGCTATTTGCCTCTTTGCATTGTTCCATTTTTTATTTTGACAATTTTTACTTCAAAGACTTATTTATTTGAAGATGGACAATATAATACAATTTTAGTGATTATGGCTATTGTTGTTGGTTGCTTAGGGCAAGGGATAAGGATTTGGGTGGCTGGGTTTGTCCCCCGTGATACTTCGGGTCGTAATACTAAAGAACAAAAAGCAAATGTATTGAATCGTACAGGTTTATATTCTATTGTCCGCAATCCTCTTTATCTTGGAAATTTTCTAATGATGCTTGCACCTATTCTTTTGCTTGGGAATTGGCTTTTTGCTGTAGTATTTGCTTTAAGCTTTTGGCTCTATTATGAGAGGATTATTTTTGCTGAAGAGAGCTTTTTGCGTGCAAAATTTGGATTAGAATATATTGATTGGACATTGAAAACACCATTATTTTTTCCTAAGTTTAGCGGTTATATCCCAAGTGATATGACTTTTTCTTTTCGTTCTATGATGAGGCGCGAGTATAATTCGTTTTTTGGGCTGACCTTTTCTCTTTTTGTTTTTCATTATGTGATTGCTGTAATTGCCAATTGGCAAAAAGATGGGAATATAGATTTTGTTTTGCCAAATCCTATATTAACTTGGTTTTTTGGTATCTCGGCTATTTTTTATTTCATTATTCGCATTATGGTAAAAACAACAAAAGTATTTGAAGTTCAAGGGAGATAAAGAAGAAATTTGATAGCTCAAATATTGCATGTATCCCCTGTTGAATTTTATGTAAGAAAGTCTTTTTTGTTTGAATGTTTATTTGTATTATAGATTTGATGAGAAATAAAGCAAGAATGTATAACTCTTTAGATAAATTAATAGCATTATTAAAAATATTCTTGACAAACAATTCTTTTTTTGATAGCCTATAAAAATATTTATTTAAAGATAAAGTTTATTGTTAAAATTAAAAATAAGGAGAATCTTAATCTCTATGATTCATTTTGAAGATCT
>JARHYY010000143.1 GCA_029258405.1 Helicobacteraceae bacterium
TTAAGAACTGCTAATGCTATATCTTTAGCACTTAAATTTTTAAGTGAGCCACCAAAGCTTCCAATAGCACTTCGCTTAGCACTCACTATAACAACATTTTTCATTATGGGCTTTCTCCTTGTACTTTATAGTTGAAACTATTCTCTCGTATTATAAAAAATAAATATGAACTCTATGTATTATTTTATTAAAAATATAACCCTTTTTAAACATTTTGTTACATTGCGATACAAATACAAAAAAACTATACAAGAAAATGTCCAGCATTTTGAAATATGAAAATGCGTTGGCTTAAAGGATAAAAAAAATCAAAAGCTGCTTGTATATTTATAAGAGTATCTTTTTGCCCTAAAAATATTTCAATAATAATATTCCTTTGTTGTAAATAGAGCAAATCTTTAGGGCTAAAAAAATAATAAATCATTTTTTTTAACTCTTCAACCGAAGGGGTATAGATAAATGAGCTTAGTGCTATGGGGGAAGTTGGATAGAAATTGTGTATATATTTTTGAGGGTGAGATTTAAAGAGCTTAAGTTGTTGTTCTTTGAATATAGGGTTTTTATCATGAAAAAATGCTGGAGAGAGTAAAGATATTTTACGGATTCTCTTTGTAGTGCTTATAGCATAGTCAATAGCCCTTTGTGCCCCATAGTTAAAAGCTATAATATCATAAACTCTATTAATTTCTATAATTTTTGAATGTTGTAAATGAGAAAAAACCTCCCATTCATTACAAAGCCCAAAACCGCTAAAATATGTTGCCATCATATTGTGGAATCTCTTTTGCTCTTTTTGTGTAAAATTCTTGCCTGAATGTAATAAATGTGTTATTCAAAATAGCTTTTCTTGCTTGTTTCATAAGGTTTAAATAATAATAAAGATTATGCAACGAAGCAAGACGGTAGTATGTAATTTCTTTTGAGCGAAAAAGATGATTGAGATAGGCTAATGAATGATGAGTGCATGTATAGCAGCTGCAAGTTTCATCAATAGGCTTATCAGCCGTTTTAAAAACAGATGATTTTATAGAGATTTTACCAAAGCTGGTAAATAATGTGCCATTTCTTGCATTCCTTGTAGGCATCACACAATCAAACATATCAATTCCTTGATGAATGCCTTCAATAATATCTTCAGGTGTGCCAACGCCCATAAGGTAACGGGGCTTTTGTGCAGGCATGAAATCAGTAGTATAGGCAATGGTTTCATACATGGAGGTATTTTCTTCACCTACAGCAAGCCCCCCAATAGCATAGCCATCAAAAGGTAACGATGTGAGAGCGTTTGCACTTTGTATGCGTAATTGCTTATTTGTACCACCTTGTATAATGGCAAAAATGGCATTTTGAATGGGATTGAGCTGTTTTTGTGTTTGATGATATTTAATAGATTCCTCAGCCCATCTGCTTGTGTTATCAACCGAAGTTTGCAACCTTTCATGATGAGCTGGCAGTCCAACAAGATCATCAAGAATCATCATAATATCACTATTGAGTGCATATTGAATATCAAGTACCTTTTGAGGTGTAAAAAGATGCCTTGAGCCATCAATGTGGCTTTTAAAAAGAATGCCATCCTGCTTATGTTGTGTATTGTGTGAAAGACTGAATGCCTGAAAACCTCCGCTATCTGTTAAGAAGCTATGAGGAAACTTGCTAAATCCATGTAAGCCTCCAAGTTTTGCAATAGTTTTCTCTCCCGGTCTAAGATAGAGGTGATAGGTATTTGCTAAGATAATAGAAGCACCAAGAGCAAGCATATCGCTAGAATCAAGGGATTTAATGGTTGCTTGTGTGCCAACAGGCATAAAAACAGGGGTTTTTATGGTGCTATGAGCTGTAGTAATATGCAAAGCCCTTGCTTTAGTATGGTTTATAGAGCTGTATTCTAATATAGTATTCATGATAGCCTTTAAAGCAAAACCTTATTTTATCAGAGTTTTGCATAATTTAATGTTATAATATATAAATGAATTCTAAGAGTATGTAAGACATTAAAATAATTATATAAATTGAGCTAAAGGTTTTATGTTGAAAAAAATTTTACTTGTGCTTGAGGGTAGGGTTGCTGAAGATTTTCTGCGTAATTTGCTTATACGAAGCAATCCACATAATAGCTATATTACTGTCTCTAATGAAAAGAGCATTATTACTCTATTGCGGCACCAAGAAGAATTTGAGTTTCATTGTTTTGATCCTACATCTGCATTTAAGCTCATACCATTATTGTCAAAAGAAATTTTAGATGCCTTCATTATTCTTGAAAACAAAAAAGAAGGCAAAGAAGTTTATCGCCTTTTGCGACATTATTCTCAACGCATGTCTATTATCCTCTTAGGTGAGCATCAACAAAATAATGATGCAAATCTTACTATCATCACCGAAACTCCTCTTGTAGCTGCTCATTTTATTGAGAGGGTTCCAAATATTCCTATGATAGCCAAAGATATTGGCTTAGGAGATGGGGAAATCATGCAAGTGAATATCCCTTTTGGAAGCTCTTTTGCATATCGCTCTATTGGTTCTATTTTGCAAAACAATTGGAAAATAGTTTCTGTCTATCGCGATGGCAAAATGATGCTTGCTAAATATTCTCTTATTTTGAAGCCTAATGATGCTTTGCTTATGGTTGGTGAACCTGAAGTTTTACTTGAGATTCATCGTAGCATTAATGAAGAATTGGGTCAATTTCCTTTTCCATTTGGTAAAAATCTTGTGCTCTATTGCGACTGCCATTATGAAAATGAAAATGAGGTTGATATATCCATTCAGGAATCTTTATATATCCATAAAAATTTTAAAGGAAAAAAGCTTTATATACGCATCATCCATCCACAGAACCCTACAAGAATTGAATCTATTAGAAAACTTGAAAAAGACGATATTGATGTAACTGTTCAATATCATTCCATGCCTTTAAATAAAATTATAGAATCAGATAAAAATACGCTTAGTAGCGGCTTAGTTATCATAAAAAATCATTTATTTATGCAAACACGGATAAGAAAGACGATTAACCGTCTTAATATCCCTGTGCTTAGTCTTGGTAATGGAGATATTCAGCATTTAAAAGGCTGTAGCGTGTTGCTTGGAGATAATACTCAAGAGGGTGAAAAAATTTCTTCTATCGCATTTGATGTTGCTTCGCAACTTAGGCAGCCTTTAATCTTATATGATTTTGCTCCTGATTTGCATTATCATATACAAAGCATTGAGCATTATGAAAGCATGGCAAAGGTGTTTAATTCTAAACTAGAAGTTATTACCACAGATATGGAAAACCCTATTCTCTGGCTTATGAGGCATCCAGATATTTTAGGTATTTTTCCATTTACAAGAGATATGGCAAAGAGACATTTTTTTACACCCCTCACAACCAATCTCAATAAATTAAGCTTGCATCTCATAACTTCTCACAAGCTTTATATACCCATCACAAAGTAGGACAATTTATGCTCACACTCAATATAGATACCAAGCAAAGACATTATCCCATTTATTGCGGACCAATTCCAGATTATCTTGAGTTTAAAAGTAAAGTTTTATTAGTTACAGACAGTAAGGTTGCTGCATTGCATTTGAGTGCATTGATGCCAAAAATTAAAGCAAAGGCTTGTTATATTTGTGTTATACAAGAAGGCGAGAGCAATAAAAATATGCGTAGTATAGAGCATATTCTCAATATGGCTTTTCACCATCGTCTTGATAGGCACTCTACCATGATAGCCTTAGGGGGAGGTGTTATTGGCGATATGGTTGGTTTTGCTTCAGGCATTTTTATGCGAGGGATTGATTTTGTGCAAATCCCTACAACACTTCTAGCACAAGTTGATGCGAGCATAGGAGGTAAAACCGGGATAAATAATGATTATGGCAAAAATCTTGTTGGGCTTTTTCATCAGCCAAATAGTGTATATGTAGATACATTTTTTCTTAAAACCCTAAGCACAAGAGAGAGCAATGCGGGCATAGCGGAGATCATTAAAATAGCAGCGACTTTTGATGAAGTTTTTTTTAAATGGCTTGAGGAATATACATTGGACACAGAAGAGCATCTTATGAAAGCTATTGTTAATGCTATAGAAATCAAAAAGAAAGTTGTCCAACAAGATACTAAAGAATTGGGCATGCGAGCAGCTTTAAATTATGGGCATACTTTTGGGCATGTTATAGAAAAAGAAAGCGGATATGGCTATTACCTTCATGGAGAAGCAGTTAGCATAGGTATAGTAATGGCTAATCAATTAGCTCTAAGTTTAGGTTGTCTCAAACAGGAGGAAGAAAAGAGGATTAAACATCTCCTTAAGAAAAATGATTTACCAATTTGTTATAGAATAAAAAATATAGAGACTTTTTATGATTCTTTATTCTTGGATAAAAAAAGCGAAAACTCTAAGATTAAATTTGTTTTACCCAAGGGTATTGGAGATTTTCTATTTTATAGCGATTTTTCTAAGGCAGAAATTATGAGGGTATTGGAGGAATTTTGCAAAGATTAATCATTGTATTTTTTGTATCTTATTTTTTATATGCTCAAGATACAAATTCAATAGATTCTAAAAATATCAAAGACAATACAGAGCAGCAGAGCCTTGCAAAATCTTCTTCTCAATTACTCTCACAAAGTCAAATTCTTATGCGGCTCAAAGATATTGATCATTATCTCAATGATACAAATAATAGTTGGATGAAAAAATACTCTAATTACAGGGCGTATTATGATGTAAGTTCAGAGCTTGATGTAGAAAAACAAGAAATTGCCATGCTTAAAGAATTGCCATCATCAGTGGAAACACAGACAAAAATAGCATCACTTGAACGAAAAATAGAAACACTAGAAGCCCAAAAAAAACTACTTTTAGCATATAAGGAAAACCCGTATAAAGAGCTCATTAATCCTGCTCAAGAAGAAGAGTTTGTCCCTCATATTACAAACCCCATACTTATTATTCAAGGATTTTCTTATATTAAACAACTTCGTCAAGAATATCAACGCTTAGAGAATAATTATGAAGCATTAAAGATACTTTTGCAAAAACTTAAAGACAAGATAACATTATTGGTATCACTTAAGGAATTTGCCTCTCAAGAAAATACCTTGGAAAATGATCGTTCTATCCAACGAGAAATACTTTCTACTAAACATATTTTAGACGAGCTTGAAGCTACTAAAAATATCTTTAGTACAACATTAAGCCTTTATGAGAAAAAAGTTGATGAGCAGATACAAGAACTAACCTTGCAAATCAAAGAGCAAATTGTTAAAGGAATGATTGTTGGTTTTGTTTTAGTGCTATCTATCTTAGTTGCTTTTTTAATGAAGCTTGCCATCAGAAAGTATATTACAGATAATGAGCGTGCCTATACAATGAGTAAAATTATTAATGTAGTTAATCTCTCGCTCATTGTCTTGATTCTCTTGTTTGCCTATCTTGAAAATGTTTCTTATGTTATTACTGTGCTTGGTTTTGCCTCTGCTGGCTTGGCAATCGCTATGAAAGACTTGTTTATGTCTGTTTTGGGATGGATTGTTATTGTGGTTGGTGGCACAATTCATGTAGGCGATAGAATCCGTCTTGTTAAAGATGGGGAAACTTATATAGGCGATGTTCTTGATGTTTCTGTGCTAAGAATTACATTGCATGAAGGAATTACCTTATTGAGCTATGCAGAGCATAGACGAGCAGGAAGGATTGTTTTTGTGCCTAATAATTTCATTTTTACAACTATGATAGCTAATTATACGCATGGGAGCATGAAGACTGTTTGGGATGGCATTGATATTACCATCACTTTTGATTCAAATTATAAGAAAATGATGCAAATTTGCTTGGATATTGCTAAGCATTATGCTAAGGGCTATACTGACATAACACGAAAGCAGCTCAACCTTTTGCGCGACCGTTATTCTCTTCGTAATACCAATGTAGAGCCAAAAGTTTTTAGCATGATTGAACCAAATGGAATGAGAATTTCTTTATGGTATCAAACCAATGCGTACGCTGCATTACCATTAAGAAGCACTATTTCAGGAGAAATTATTGACACTATCAAAAACGAAAAGGATATTAAAATAGCCTATCCAACTACAACGGTGCGTTCGGAGAACACATGTATTACAGATGGAAGTATTCCTCCGCATACCAATGGGATAATATAATGAAGGAGCATTTTGGTGAAAAAAGAATTTCATAATATGCCTAAAGTATTTTTTAAAACTTTTGGCTGTCGCACTAACACATTTGATACACAAATCATGCGTTCATGCCTTAAGGATTTCGCCTTGGCTAGTGATGAAGAATGTGCTGACATTGTCATTGTTAATTCTTGTACAGTTACTGATGGGGCAGATAGTGGGGTGAGGAGCTATGTAAAAAAACTGCATAGAATGGGTAAAAAAATATATTTTGCTGGCTGTGGAGTGCATACCCAAGGGAAAGAGCTTTATCAGCAAGGGTTTGTGTGTAGTGTGTTTTCGCATTCATTCAAAGAAGAAATTAATGAACTTCTCCTTGAAAAACAAAGATTTTTTAAATGTGAAGAGTATTCTCAAAAAATTGATTCAACTCTTGTAGTAGAATTTATAGGTAAAAGTAGAGCTTTTATCAAAATCCAAGAAGGTTGCAATTTTGAATGCAGTTATTGTATTATACCTTATGTAAGAGGAGCAGCAAGATCACAAGATATGGACAAAGTATTGCAGCAAATTACATTGCTTTGTGAATATGGAATGAGTGAATTTGTTCTCACAGGAACAAATGTGGGAAGTTATGGCAAAGATAATAAGCCTTACTCTTTATCTACGCTTATAGCCCAAATTGCTCAAATCAAAGGGGTTAAGAGAATACGAATAGGCTCTTTAGAGCCAAGTCAAATTGACTTTGCCTTTAAAGAATTGCTTGATGAACCTTTTATGGCAAGACATTTACATATCGCCTTGCAACATACAAGCAATACCATGCTTGAAATCATGAAAAGAAAAAATCGCTTTGAAAGCGATAGAGATCTCTTTGAAGAAATCGCTCAAAAAGGTTATGCACTAGGGACTGATTATATAATAGGGCATCCGGGCGAAGATGATGCGATTTTTAATGAAGGTTTAAAAAACTTATCTTCTTTGCCACTCACTCACATTCATCCTTTTATTTATTCAAAACGAGAAGGAACATTATCAGCAACAATGCAACAACAATGCAGCAGAAAAACAGCCAAAGAGCATTTAAGTATAATTAAAGATATGGTAGAACACAATAATTTTTTATTCCGAAAAAAAATACAGGCACAAAAAATACCGCTTAAGGTTTTGATAGAGCATACTCAAAAAGGAGTGAGTAGTGGATTAGATCAATTTTTCAATAGAATAACTTTCTCTTCTGCCAAAAACCAAGCTGGAACATGGGTAGAAATAGAACATTATGATATAGAAAAAGGGGGCAACTGTGCAAAAATCTAAAAATAAAAATTTATTTGTTGGAATGATGGCTTTACTTCTTGCATCTATTCTTTTGGGTTATGGGCTCTACAAAGACAGGGCAAAGCTTGTAAGTGCCGAAGAAATGTTACAATTAGTAGAACAAAACCATGCTGATTATGCATACCTAGAGGGTGGTTATCTCTATTTAAAGATTAATGATAAATACTATAAAGCTCCTCAAGTTAGTTTGCCCATCAGAGAGCTCACCATGAAGGTCCCGTTAGAAATTCGTAAAGAATATGATATATATTCCTTATTATTTGATACGGCTGTTGTGCTTTTTATTATTATGCTTGGGGTGGGTATTTATCGCTTATTCAGAAAAGATAACACCCCAAAAGAACGGATAATTGTAGAGCAAAAAAAGCCATTTAACAAAGAAATTCTTAGTCGAAGCTATGAAGAAAAAGAAATTTTAGATATACGAATTTCTCCTACCATGTGCAATGTAACCTTTAATGATGTTGCTGGCATTAAAGAGGTAAAAGAAGAGCTAGAAGAGATTATTGATTTCTTAAAAAACCCTAAAAAGTATCAACAATTTGGCACAAAACTTCCCAAGGGTGTTTTACTTATGGGACCTCCTGGCGTTGGTAAAACACTTATTGCCAAAGCAGTAGCTGGAGAGGCTGGAGTTCCATTTTTCTATCAAAGTGGCTCAAGTTTTGCACAAATTTATGTAGGTATGGGCGCAAAGCGAGTGCAAGATTTATTCAGAAGAGCAAAACTAGCAGCCCCTTCAATAATATTTATTGATGAAATTGATGCTGTAGGCAAAGCAAGAGGTGGGTTAAGAAATGATGAACGAGAAACGACTTTAAATCAGCTGCTTACAGAAATGGATGGATTTGAGGATTCAAAAGGGGTTATTGTCATAGGTGCTACTAATAAAATTGATGTACTTGATGAGGCACTTTTAAGAAGCGGACGATTTGACAGGAGGATTTATGTAGAGCTTCCAGATTTTCATGAACGCATTAAAATACTTGAAGTGCATTTAAGAAACAAACGATATGATTTAGACATAGAGGAGATATCTCGTCTTAGTGTAGGGTTTAGTGGAGCAGCATTAGCTGCATTGGTTAATGAATCAGCATTAAGGGCAATTAAGAAAAAAAGAAAAATGATTGTTATGGAAGATGTATTAGCATCAAAAGATAAAGTGGTACTCGGAAAAAGAAAACAATTAAGCTTTACACATGATGAAAAAAAGATATTAGCTACCTATCAGGCAGCAAAGGCACTTTCTGCCTATTGGATGGAAATGGAATTTGAAAAAATTTCATTAGTGAATGAGGGCATCAAGGAATTTGATAAAGAGTTATTTAGCCGTAGTGAATTGTATAATAAAATCAAAGTACTTCTTTCAGGTATTATTGCTTTAGAGATTCATTATGGCGAGGGCTATTCAAATTGCGAAGAAGACCTAAGCAAGGCAAAGGCTCTTGCTGTAGAAATGGCAGAGAGATATGGAATGGGCAGTAAAATCATCGGTGATTCTAATGATGCATTGCAAATTTTAAGTGATGCAAAAAGTGAAATGAAAGAATTTTTTGAAAGCTCTAAAAATGCTCTTAAGAGTATTGAAGAACGCTTACTTGAACAAGAACGATTAAGCAAAGAAGAAATTAGAGGGATACTCAAAGAGGCAATGTTTGTAGAGAGCTGATAGAAATTATAAGCTTAGCACACCCCCCTTTTTTATTTGCTATTATTAGCATTCATTTCACACATTGAGATAAATAGAGAATCTTTTTATAAAGGTTTATATCCTCTTTTTCTCTTAAATTATTATATGGTACTCCTATCTATGATAAGATCAAGAACATATTATTAATTCATTTACCCCCCCCCAAAAAAACCACATAACCATTTTAATACATAAGCACTTAACAGAGCTTGCCATATGTAATATTCATGTATCTCATAAGATATATCATTTTATTCAATACAATAAACAAAGAATCTTTTATAGAGGTTAATTA
>JARHYY010000002.1 GCA_029258405.1 Helicobacteraceae bacterium
AATATAACTTTATATAGTGAAGTTAAGTAAGTTCTTTAAGGTTTATTCTGTTATTTGAATTTTTGGACTCTAAGGTTTATTGCTTGTTTGAGTTTTGAGGTTTGGGTATAGTATAATTGAGGGTTGTTGGGTAGTGTTTTTTTGGGGGTATGCTATTTTATTAATGAGATGTTTGAGTGAATTTTTAAGATTTGTACTTTTATTGAATATGAGAGCTTTTTGCTTGGGCAGTTGCACAAGCTTTAGTTCTTTATCAATGCAACTGATTTCATTAGCTCAAAGAGTCAATGCTTTTAGCTGTTGATATATTCGAGCAGTAAAAATAACCTTACAAAAATTATATCAATAAAATTAAAATTTTTAAAAATTATATAATATTCCTTGCGATATATTAGTCAGCAAACAAAAATACATGTAGGTTCCTAAAAACCAGAAAATATAATAAAATTTTCTATTTTTATCTCCACAAAAGTGGAGAGAGATAAAAAAACTATACTTTAGCTTCTTCCCTTCTTTGGAGATATTCCCAACGAGAATCTACTTCTTGTTGCCACTTTTCAATCATATGTTCATTTTCTTTTTTAAACAAATGTTTAAAACGACCTTGTGCAGCAAGATAATCTCGCACAGGAATGACTTTTTTAGGACGATAAGTGATATTTAACTCCGTTCCATTTACAATTTCATAAAGAGGAAACACTAACGAATCTACAGCTAAATCACTCACTTCAACAGTGGTATTAGAAGGAAATCTCCATTCTGTTGTACAAGCACTCATGGCATTAATAAAAGTAGGACCCTCTGCTTCCATAGCTTTTTTAATTTTTTTAACCATATCTTTCCATTGATTTGGTGCTACTTGAGCCACATAGGGAGAACCATGTGCTGCCATAATGGCAAGAATATCCTTTTTTTTATCTTTCTTGCCATAACTTACTCTACCTGAGGGTGTTGTTGTTGTGCTTGCACCAATGGGTGTTGAGCCACTTCGTTGCCCACCTGTGTTTGCATATACTTCATTATCAAGGCATACATAAGTAAAATTATGTCCTCGCTCAAAACTTCCACTAATGAATTGAAAGCCAATATCATAGGTTGCTCCATCGCCCCCAATAGCTACAAATTTAGGTTTTTTATTGCTGTAAAGTCTCCCCTTTCTCTCAAGAGCTTTATACATAGCTTCTGCTCCTGAAACAGCTGTTGAACTGTTCTCAAAACCTATATGAATCCAAGGTGTATCCCATGATGTATATGGATAGACAGCCGTACTTACTTCAAGACAACCTGTAGAAGCAGCTATAAACACTGGATCTTCAGTAGCATTTAAAACTTCGCGCACAATCATTCCATGTGCACAGCCCGGGCAAAGAAGATGAGCCCCTTCAAAACGCTCTGTAGCTCTTGAATATTGTCTAAGATTTTTAATATCAGCCATTTTTTCTCCTTAAAAGAAACCTATTTGAGGACCTCGTAGTCCAATAAATTGTTGTGTATGGTGTGTTCGTTTTTGTGCCTGTGCATCTTTATGAAGTGTGTCATAAATATTAAGCAAATCAGATTGCTTAATATCTCGACCACCTAAACCGTAGATATAATTTAGCACTATAGGCTTTTTACTCTCTTCTGCTTGATAGATTGCAGCGACACATTCATTAAAAAGCATGCCCATAGCTCCAGCAGGAGAACTTCTATCTAAAAATGCTATCGCTTTACAATCTTTCAAAGCTTTACCTATAAGCTCATAAGGAAATGGACGCAGTACCCTCAAGGAAACAACGCCAGCTTTAATGCCATTTTTGCGTGCTTCTTTAGCAGCCACTCGAGCAGATTCAACTGTTGTTCCAAGTGCTACTACAACCACTTCTGCATCATCCATATCATATCGTTCTACAATATTATATTGACGTTGCGTAAGAGCGGCAAACTCGTTGAAAACTCTCTCTATAACAGCAAATGATTGCATACAATCATGGTGTTGTCGTGCTTTATGCTCAAAATGCCAATCTTCTTCTGTTTGAGAACCATAAGTAGCTGGTTTTTGAAAATCAAGCATGGGGTTTTTGGCTTTGTAATCACCTATAAAGTTATAAGCTTCATCATCTGATAATGGTCGTACAGTTTGTGCGGTATGTGAGCAAATAAAACCATCTTGATGCACCATAACAGGCAAACGAACAGAAAGATCCTCGGCAATTTTAAAAGCCATCAGATTAAAATCATAGGCTTCTTGTGGATTATAAGTACAAACATTAACCCATCCAGCATCTCGCCCCAAATACATGTCTGAATGATCCCCATTAACATTAAGCGGTGATGCTAAAGCACGATTAACTACATTGAGCACAATAGGCAAACGCATACCTGCTGCCTGATAAAGTACTTCTACCATAAGAGCAAACCCTTGAGAACTTGTAGCAGTTGCTACACGTCCTCCAGCAGCAGCAGCTCCAACACAGCCACTCATTGCTGCATGTTCTGATTCCACCATAATGAATTCGCCATCTATATAACCATCAGCCAAAAAACTTGCATAATTTTGCACTATGGGTGTGGATGGTGTAATAGGATATGCAGAAACAACATCAATTTGTGCTTGACGCATAGCATGTGTTGCTGCCATATTTCCATCCCACACTTCTGTAGGATTAAGCTCCATTTTTGTTGCCATTATGCCTCCTGTTCTTTTTTCTTTTTGGGTTCTTTGGCTGGCCATTGCGTTAATGCTTCTTGTTCATCAATATGATCTGTAAACATAAGTAATGATTTAGGATTTGTAGGGCAAACATCTACGCAGACGCCACAGCCTTTACAATGAACATAATCAACTCCTTTGAGTTTATCATCTCGTGCTAAGATAGCGGCATCTGGGCAATAGAGCCAACAGTTAAAACAATTAATACAATGATCGTTATTATAAACAGGCTTTTCTACTCTCCAGTGAGCTACACTTGCTGTATAAGAACTGTCCTTACGATATTCTCTTTTATCAGCATGTTTTTCTGTATTCTCTTTTCCATTATCCTCGAAAGGAAAAAGCAAAGTTCCTATCTCAAATTCATCCCAACCTTTTAGTTCCATGAGTTACTCCTTAATTTACTTCATCATAGGCACGTTGAATTGCCACCATATTAGCATCAATAACTGACTTCGGAAGTTTTTTGCCTAAAACTTTCTTAAAAGCATCTAAGAAAAATTCAATTTCTAGTTCTTTAGAAATTTTTATTAATGCTCCTAACATCGGTGCATTAGGCACAGATTTTCCGATAGTATCTAGAGATATTTTGATACAATCAAGTACATAAGTTTTCTTATCCTTAAGGTCTGGTTTTTTCTCTAAAAACTCCTGTTTGCTTAAATGGGTGGTAATAATATACTTTGTTTCTGGCTTCTCATGAGCACAAATATCAGTTATAAATACTAACCCCGGGTCAATAACCAAAACATAATCTGGACTCATAAACTTTTCATGATTCAATATTATAGAATCATCAACTCGATTGTAAGCTGTCATTGCCGCCCCTCTTTTTGCTGACCCATAAAATGCAAAAGCTTGGACTTCTTTGCCTGTTTTAGCAAAAACATCCGCTAATCCTTTTGCTCCTGTAACCGCACCCTGTCCAGCACGGCTATGCCATCGAATCTCTAGCATTGAGGTCCTCCTAAATACTTTATATAACAACACATTTTAAGCAAGTCAAGCTTAAAATTTATTGAAAGATTTAAAATTTATATATAAATCATATATTTATATTATAATACAATTTAATATATTAATATTAATCGGCTTTAGATATATAAATATTAAAAATAACATCAAATTATTGTATCTTTAGCATAATATTGTGTTATTTTAAATATTTAAAGTGAATAAAAAGTATGTTTTATATTTTTGATCAAAATAATCTTGAGTTTTTATAATATAGTGCTCATTATGTTACCTAAAGTAAAACCAAAAACACAAATTAATTCATAAATATTTTTACAAAAAATAAACTTTAGATACTGGAAGCAATATCTGTACAGCTCCTCTACCTAAAAGCACTGTCTCACTATAAATCTACAAATTCAAATAATAGAATAAACCTTAAAGAACTTACTTAACTCCACTATATAAAGTTATATTATAAGCTCATTGTAAAAACAAACTCAAGCACAAGTTTGATATTGTCCTTACTAATATTTTGGAGTTCAATAAACTTTATGATTAATGGGAATTTGAAAACATTCATTATATGCTTATTGTAAAACCTAAAGAGTAAAAACACCTCGAATTCGATATACCATACAAGATTAAAGAGGTATCCAAAGCACACTTATATATGTTCTCATTATATGCTATTGATATGAAAGGAGTAAATACTTTAATGCTATGAATACCTCTTAA
>JARHYY010000007.1 GCA_029258405.1 Helicobacteraceae bacterium
AAATGTTAGCCTGTTCGCTATCATAGGGCTTTTTCTTGATGTCTGTGATTTTGAAGGTATCACGCATATGCTCTGTGGGAATGTCATAACCAGCATTAATGAGATTGGCATATACCTTGCTTAGCATTTCCTCATCGCTTTCATCATTGGTATCAAAGCTAAAAATGATTTCTTTTTGCTCTGTGAAATTTATCTTTAAAACGCTCTCTAAAAGCTTATTGATATATTTTCATGATATAAACCTTGATAGCAAAGCATTCAAAAAGCTCAACCTATTAAGAGCAAATGCGGGTAACAAACCTATACAAAAGGTTCTTTGTTTATCTGAATAGATGAAATGACAATTAAAAACAATGGCAAGTTCTGTGCTCTGAAAGTTTGCATGGTTTGAGATTGGAGAAAACCTAGAGATAACTTCAAAGAGTTAGGTATTGCTAATTAATATTTGTTTCATTTATTGATATCAATAGAGAATTTTTATAGATAGTGTTTTTGGCATCTTTAGATTTTGTATTCATAAAAGTCGTTATATCCTTTCTAGTGTTTTCAGCCTCTTGCAAAAATCTTTCATTACTCCTTTAAGCTAACTATGATTAATATCAAAAATTAAGGCTATCTTTATTCTTAATAAGAATGTAAAACTTATGTTCGCATCAATAAGATAAATGGTTTTAGTGGCTCTTGATGAGGTTTAATTTAATGAGAATTTATAAATATAAATCACAATAATTTAACGTAGTAAATGTGAAGTAAGTGAATATCATAATGAGCAATATATTAAACACATTTTAAGAGAGAGGGTGATAAAACCTCCAAAAGATTCTCTATTTTCAATATCATAAAAAGGTGTGCTAATAACAGAGCAATGAAAGTTGCTTTTATGGTTTAGAGGATTAGAGGTAATCAGGGACTGGATCATGGCAAAATTTGGTGAATTTATATGTTTTATGGTACAATGGGTTGAGCGTGTTTATGAGGAGTAAAGAGTGGAATTGCTAATGATTATTTTAACAATAGCTGTGGTTATTGTGGTAGCTTATTATATTTTGAAATCTTATAACCCAATATTTGTTTTTTTCTTGTCAGGCATTATTGTGCTCATTGGGGTTTATTTCTTAATGGGCACTCCTATTCCTAAGCAAAATTCAGGCAATATTGTTCTTGATGCTTTTAGTTTTATTACAGCAACATTCAAGCAACAACTTTCTGGGGTTGGGCTTATTATCATGTCTGTAGCGGGATTTGCAGCCTATATGAAGCATATTAACGCATCAGCAAAGCTCGCCTTTTTGGCAAATAAGCCTTTAGGCAAAATAAAAAATAAATATCTTGTACTTAGTGGTGTTTTTGTGGTTGGCATGGCACTTAAGATTGTGATTTCTTCTTTTGCTGGTTTGCTTTTGCTCTTGCTTGCTTGTATTTATCCTGTGTTGATAGCACTTGGCATTCGCCCGATTATTGCTGTTTGTACGCTTTCTCTTATTGCACTTGATTATGGTCCTAAGGATGGTAATTCTATAAATATGGCAGATATGGTAGGGCAACCAGATAATGTTATAGGGCTTTTTTTGAATTACCAGATATATACTGTTCTTGCTTATGTAGTAACTATCGCGGTACTTATACCTTTTTATTTTGCATGGGTTGATAAAAGAGACAGGGCAAAAAACCTTCTTTGTGATAAAGCAGAGATTCCAGAAATTATTGATCCTAAATGTCCCACGTATTATATCTTATTCCCTTGGATGCCTGTGGTGTTTTTATTTGTGGCATATTTTCTTTCTATTAAACTTGATGTGGTTACAGCTAATTTTATTGCGATCACTTTAGTTTTTATCGTTGAATTTATCCGCAAAAGAGATGCAAAAAAGCTTGGTGAGGATATGGTTGTTATTTTAAGAGCAATGGCAGATATTTTTGTTAGTGTAGTGAGCATTATTATTGCTGCTGGTGTTTTTGCAGAGGGGATTAAAGCACTAGGAGGAATAGGTATTTTAGCTGATACAGTGTCCAATATGGGGGCATCAGCCATTGTTTTAACCATAGCGACATTGAGTTTTATTGTATATTTTGCAACCATGATTATGGGAAGTGGCATTGCAGCTTTTAATGCCTTTGGGCGATTAGCACCAGATATTGCTAAAAAACTTGGCATTGAACCTATTATACTTGTGTTGCCTATAGAAATTGCTTCTTGTCTTGGTCGTTCTGCTTCGCCTATTGCTGGGGGTATTTTAGCACTTGCTGGGTTTGCCAAAATTGCACCAATGGAAATTATTAAGCGTACTACACCGCTCTTACTCATTGGTATGGTGGTGAATATTGTAGTGGCTTGGTCTTTTACGTGGTAGGGCAATCTTGTTTCAAAAGCCTTTAAATGAGCATTAAAAGAGATGTAGTAGCTGAAATTAATTTAAATAATTTTGAGCACAATCTTGATTTGATTCGACATAATATACCCGCTAAGACTTTGATGCTTGCTGTGCTTAAAGCTGATGCTTATGGGCATGGGGCTTTAAAATTAGCTGAAGTTTTATTAAAAAAGGGGGTTGAGTATCTCGGGGTGGCTACATTAGATGAGGCTTTGGAGCTTAGAGCACGGTTTTTAAATGCAAGAATTCTTATTCTAGGTTACATTCCTTATTCTGCTATTGGACAAGCTTTAGATAATGATATTGCACTTTGTGTTTATCAATATGAATTTGCACAAGCTTTAAACAAAGAAGCTTCAAAGCGAGGGAAAAAAGCCCATATACATATTAAACTTGATACAGGAATGGGACGAATAGGCTTTGAGTGCAACACAAAAAATATCCAAGAGATTTTAAGCATTGCTGCATTATCCTTTGTTCAAGTAGATGCTATATTTACCCATTTTGCTACGGCTGATGAAGAAGACAAAAGTTATTTGCACCAACAATATAAAACTTATAGTAATTTTATTTATGAATTGCATCAAAAGGGTATGAGCAATTTTTTAAAACATTGTGCCAATAGTGCAAGTATCATATCCCACCCTTACAGCTGTTGTGATATGGTACGAGCAGGTATTGTGCTCTATGGGCTTAAGCCATCACAAAATATGGATATGAAACATTTTGATTTTAAATCTATAATGACTTTAAAGACAAAAATAGTACATTTAAAAACATTATCACAAGGGCAAAGTGTTAGCTATGGGAGAAAATATATAGCTGATAAAAAATGCATTATAGCTACTCTTCCAATAGGCTATGCTGATGGTTATATGCGTTTGCTTTCTCATAAAGCCCAAGTCCTTATTCGTCAGCAAAGGGCAAATATTGTGGGTAATATTTGCATGGATTATTGCATGGTTGATGTGAGCCATATTCATGATGTACAACTATATGATGATGTTGTGCTGTTTGGTTATGATGATTTTGGTAATGAATTATCCGTTGATGAACTTGCAACACATATAGGTACAATTAATTATGAAATAGTTTGTGCTATTTCAAAACGAGTTTTACGAGTATATAAAGCTCCATATTGTTAAAATATTGTTATTAATTACAAGAACTGCATAATCGAGCACTTCATTTAAGTTTCCATTTTAAAAACTTATTGGAGAAACAAGCACTTGCAAACATGCGAATCATTGCTTTTTTCTCTTGTTTTAGTTATAATTTTGACACTCTTGGTCTTTAACTTTTTTTAAGGAAAAACATGAAAGCAGAAGAAAAAGCACCAAAAAATATTCTTTCTTTTGCAAGCAAGACTTTATTAGTAGAGCTGATTAAAAAACTTCATCAAGAAGAAAAGAGAGATGAAATTGTTGATGTGGTTATTG
>JARHYY010000085.1 GCA_029258405.1 Helicobacteraceae bacterium
TAAATTCTGGTGCTCAAGGTTCTATAATAGCGATTATCAACACTTCTGCAGCTGTGGGTTTTGGCTCGGTGGTAAAAGCGGTTCCGGGTTTTCAAACCCTCACAGAATTATTCTTAAATGTCAAAGGTAATCCTCTTGTCTCTGAAGCTATAGCTGTGAATTTATTAGCAGGGGCTACAGGATCAGCTTCTGGAGGCATGGGTATAGCATTAGAGGCTTTAGGACAGAAATATAAAGAAATAGCTCTAAGCGAGAATATCCCTTTAGAACTATTTCATAGGGTAGCCTCAATTTCTTCAGGAGGTCTTGATGCTCTACCGCATAATGGGGCGGTTTTGACATTGCTTGTTATTACTGGAATGAGCCATAAAAAAAGCTATTTAGATATTTGTGTAGTAGCTGTTGTAATTCCTATTATTGCTTTAATAGTAGGCATAATCTTAGCTCAATTTGGTATCTATTAATGCTACATCTATTAAACCATAAGCAATAAGATTCTTAAACAAGATATGAATTGCAACCGCTTTTAGCGGTTAAAAAGCAATTGCAAACAGTCTAAGATATGCACTAGAATCATAAAATAATTGGAATTATTTACATTCTTTTGAGATGGGTATATCTATATTTTCAAATTTTGTTCATACTAACAAATATAAAGTATATTCATAAAAAATAAATACTATTTGGAAAGAATGTCTTTGAATTATAGATTACATCAAGGCACAAAACATAATATAATAAAAATTTAATTTTTTGTCAAAAGAGCTTATAATATTTAAAATATTACCAAAAAACATAAGTTCAATTAAATTGCTATAACTAGGAACATTTTTTGTGAAAATTAACCGCAATATAAAGAAAGACAATTGCAAAATATATTATCATAAAAGTCTTTTATGCTATTTTGGCAAAAGACTCTTAGTGGGGTATTAATATTAAAAAGTTATTTGATATAAATAGAGAGTTTTAAAAGCTAGCTTGTATAATTAATTTGACTTGATAATAGTCTAGAAAATATCATTATAGTAATAGTTGTAGTAAAATATGGATAAAAATTATTAAAACCCATAAATCAAGATGGGGTAAATGATTTGTTACAGAGGTATTTTATGCAAGAAATTAAAAAAATAGGGATATTTGATAGCGGTGTCGGGGGATTAAGTATTCTAAAAAGCCTTTTAGATGAAATTGGTTTTGAAAGTATTATATATTATGGCGATACTGCTCGGATGCCTTATGGAAATAAAGATAGTAAAACTATTACCCGTTTTTGTCTTGAAGCATTAGAGTTTTTTAAGAATTTTAATATAGATTTACTTGTGCTTGCATGCAATACCGCATCAGCACATGCCCTAAAGTCAATGCAACAATTTGCTGAAATACCTATAGTAGGGGTTATAGAATCTGGTGTTCATGCTTTAAGTACAAAGCATATCCCAAAACAGAGCCATATATTAGTCATTGCTACAACAGCAACTATAGCATCGGCCCAGTATGAGAGAGAGCTAAAGGCTCAAGGCTATCATTATATTACTAATATTGCTACTAATCTTCTTGTAAGTTTGGTAGAAGAAAATATTTTCAGTGGTAACATAGTTTCTGCATGCTTTGAGCATTATTTTAACAACATAAACCCTGATGTAGTCATACTGGGTTGCACTCATTTTCCTTTGTTGCTTGATGCTCTTCAAGGATATTTTGGAATTAACACTCTATTCATTCACTCTGGAGAAGCTATTGCTCATTTTTTGCTTCATAATTTTAACATTATTAAAAATCCAAAAAATAATATTGAATTTTTTGCTAGTGATAATGTAGATAAACTGAAACACACTGCAAAACAATGGCTGACTAAAGGGAGCTATCGCATACAAGAGCATTAAGCTTACATGAAGCAATAACAATAAAAAACTGATATGAATGTATACCATGTTACTTATATGCACTCTTTGGTGTAAAATACGAATTTGAATTTGTAGTATGTTTATCTATTTATACTTATTTGTTAATATATAATGAAAATTATCTTGGAGGATATAGTTTATGAAAAAGACAATGGGTGTTTTGTTGTTTTTATTTTTGGCACTCTTATGGGGTTGCGGAGATAAAGATAATATGAGCTCAGACACAGAGCACAAAGCTCTTGATACAAAGTTTGTTACTATCGCTACTGGTGGGGCTAGCGGTCCTTATAATATTATTGGCTCAACTTTGGCGGAAGTTTATTCTTCTTCATTGCATACAAATTCTAAAACACAAACAACAGGAGGTTCGATAGAAAATTTGAATCTTTTAGCACAGAATAAAGTAGAGATGGCTTTTGTGATGAGCGATGCTCTCAATGATGCAGTAAATGGAGAAGGGAGTTTTACAAGCAAAATTGAAAATGTTACTCAAGTAGCAAGCTTGTATTCAAATTTTGTGCAAATTATTACCTCCCAAAAGAGTGGCATTAAAACGATTGAAGATTTAAGGGGCAAAAGAGTTGCTGTGGGCGATCAGAATTCTGGTGTAGAAAAGAATGCAAGAGATTTGCTCAAAGCTTTTAATATCACTTATGAAGATATGGAGGTTGATTATCTTAGCTATGCAGCTGCAGCAGATGCACTTCAAAATGGAAGAATCGATGCAGCATTTTTAACAAGTGGGTTGCCTAATGCATCTGTGTTGCAGTTAGCAAAAACATTTGATTTAGCCCTTGTGAGTATTCCTGTAGAAAAAGCAGAAGAAATTTCTCAAGAAAAGAGCTATTTTATCCAAGCAGATATCCCCGCGGGCACATATGGAAATGCGGAGGCAATTCCTTCCATAGCAATTAAAAATGCACTAGTAGTTTCAAAGGACTTGAGTGAAAACGATGTCTATGAATTAACCAAAACATTTTTAGAAAATCTTGATAAACTGCAAATTGCTCATCAAGCTGCTAAAGGTATTATTATTGAGGATATTAATAAAGATATGGTTGCACCTATTCATCCCGGAGCAAAGAAATATTATGATGAAATGAAGTGATTGTATGCAATCTTTGCAGAAAAACAAAAGCTATGTAGCCTATACTATCTCTGCTCTTTGTGTTGCCTATTCTCTGATTCATCTCTGGATAACTTTTAACCCCATACCCGAGTTATTGCAACGTTCTTTTCACACTTGTGTGGGTTTGGGTTTGGTTTTTTTGTTGTTTCCTGTTCGTTGTTGCTTTAGAGGTTTAGAGTGGATTTTGTTTGCCATATGTTGTGTTTGTTTTTTGTATTTATTTTTTGAATACCAAGACATTGTAACCACAAGAGGTGGGATACCAAATTTGGCAGATATTGTGTTAGCAATTATTACTACTCTTTTAGTGCTAGAAGCCACAAGAAGGGTAACCGGGGTAATTTTACCCATACTTGCTCTTATTTTTTTAAGTTATCCCTTTTTTAGCCATTTAGACTTTATGCCTCACAAAATGCTCACGCGTCCGTATGGGCTAGATGATATTTTTGGGCAGCTCTATTTAAAGACAGAAGGTATTTTTTCTACCGCCATTGGAGCTAGTGCAACTTTTATCTTCTTATTCATTCTTTTTGGTGCTTTTTTATCGCGTTCAGGCATGGGAAAATTGTTTAACGATTTAGCAATGGCATTAGCGGGCAAAACATCAGGGGGTCCTGCTAAGGTAGCAGTAATTTCAAGTGGATTTATGGGAAGCATTAATGGAAGTGCCATTGCAAATGTTGTAGGGACAGGAGCATTTACCATACCTCTTATGAAAAAAATTGGCTATGACAAAAACTTTGCTGGGGCTATTGAAGCCTCCGCATCAGTAGGTGGGCAGGTTTTACCGCCAATTATGGGAGCATCGGCATTTATCATGGCTGAAACAACAGGAGTGAGCTATGCCACAATTGCTCTTGCGGCTCTTTTGCCCGCAATTTTATACTTTTTTGCTGTGATGCTGCAAGTGCATTTTTATGCAAAGAAAAACAACCTTAAAGGCATTAGTGCAGATTCATTACCTCTTTTAAAAGATGTCTTAAAGGCACGGGGGCATATGCTTTTACCTATGCTTTTATTAATAATATTGCTTTCTCAATCTGTACCAATCTCGTTTGTAGCAGTTTATACCATATTCTTTAGTGTTATCATAAGTTGGCTAAAAAAAGAAACGAGAATGGGCATTATAGAGATATTAGGTGCTTTGGAAGATGGAGCAAAACAATCTTTGGCAGTAATGGTTTCTTGTGCGGCAGTAGGGATTATTATTGGGGTTGCTTCCCTTACAAGCCTTGGGAATGTAATTACTTCTTCTATTGTCATATTGGGGGCAGGATCCTTATTGTTTTCACTGATTTTAACAATGTTAGCTTCTATGGTTTTGGGCATGGGACTACCTTCTATCCCAGCATATATTATTACTGCCACAATGGCAGCCCCGGCATTAGCAAGCTTTGATATTCCTATTATTGTATCACATTTGTTTGTGTTTTATTTTGGTATTTTTGCAAATATTACCCCACCAGTTGCGTTAGCGAGCTTTGCAGCAGCGGGCATTTCTCAAGGCGATCCTATGAAGACAAGCTTTTATGCAATTAGGCTTTCATTGGTTGGTTTTATGATACCCTTTGCATTTATTTATAATCCAGCAATTATTCTTTTTAATACTCAAGCAGGTGGCATAATGGCAAATACCTTTTCTTTGCTCCCTATAGATACCATTTTGGCAACTATTTGTGCTACTTTGGTTTCAGTAATAGCTCTTGCGATGGCAGTTGAAGGGCATTTTGTTTATGCAATGAATATTATTTGCAGGGTACTGATGGGTGTTGGGGGCATATTATTACTTTTAACACATTCATATGGGGAAATAGCGGGCATTTCTTTAATCCTTATTGCAGGGTTTATCCATTTTTTATTTACAAAGAGATACAAAGACTCTTAGGAATATTTGATTCGATAAATAAAACCTTAAAGCACAAAGCTTAATTTACTCAACACTCTATTTAAACTATACACAATTATATAAACATAAATCCCCATCTAATCCAAACCCAAAAACTCAAACAAGCAATAAACCTTAAAGAACTTACTTAACTCCACTATATAAAGTTATATTATAAGCTCATTGTAAAAACAAACTCAAGCACAAGGTTGATATTGTCCTTACTAATATTTTGGAGT
>JARHYY010000093.1 GCA_029258405.1 Helicobacteraceae bacterium
TTCTTTGTTTATCTGAATAGATAAAATGATTATTTAAAATTATGGCAAGCTGTGTGCTCTGAAAGCTTGCACGGTTTGAGATAAGGGGAAAACTTGGAGATAACTTCAAAGGGTTAGGTATTGCTAACATATAACTTATTGCATAATGAGTTATATTATTCCTTTAAGATTTACTCTATTATTTAAATTTTTAGAATTATAGTGAGATTTAGTTTATTTTACTTAAACTCATTGTTTTATGCTTGTAAATATTTGTAGGGGAACAAGTTGGGCTTAGCTTATTGAAGCATAATATTAGCTCTACTAAGTTTCACTATTTTATATTTTGTATGGGATAGTGCTTGTGTGGGGAGTCGCAGATAGCACTTTTGATTGTAAAAATTCTAATAGATAAGCTAAATGCTAGAAATATGAATGATAGCCTAGAAATGTTAAAAAAGTTTATTGAGTAATTTATAGATGTAAAAAATTATTTATTATTTTTTTGCCCTTTTCTTGCAAAATAGATTCTGGGTGAAATTGTATTCCATAGCAATCATATTTTTTTGCTTTCAATGCCATACATATTCCATTTGAACTAAAGGCAAGGCTATCACAATTTCCAAGCTCATTGACATATAAAGAATGATAGAGGGCAACTTTTATATTCTGTTTCAAACCTAAAAAAAGAGGATTTTTTTTAAAGAGAATGTTTTGGGTTTTTCCATGGCATGGGTTTTTAAGGGGAACAATCTGACCACCAAAAACATGGGCAATACATTGATGCCCCAAACATATTCCAAGTATTTTTTTGCTTGGGGCAAAATATCTAATAGCCTCAAGACATACTAAAGCTCCAGAAGGATGCCCAGCCCCGGGAGAAATGATCAAATGTGTAAATTGATAATTTTGTATTGTTTGTAATGAACAGTCATTTTTTAAAATTATTGGCTTTACACCAAGTTTTTTTAATAGGGCGACAATATTGTAGGTGAATGAATCATAATTATCTATCATAAGAACATTCATTAGAATCCTCAATAAGTTCTACTTGCAATACACCTCGTACGGAATTAAAACAAAAAATTTTATCAACCATATATAAGTCATTGAGCATAATTATACTTTCTTTACATAAACAATATCGCAGTAAAATTGAGCGTAAAGTACCCGCAAGCAAGCCGCAATTGCTATCTGGAGTTAATAATTGATTACCTCTTTGTATAATCACATTGCTTCTTGAGCCTTCTGTGATCTCACCATATTGGTTATAGTAAAGAATATCAAAAACTTTACAAGAGCTAATACAATAAGTAGCATATTTATAATGTTTGCGTAATGTGGTTTTATGGAAAATAAATGGATTGATTTTAAGAGGCTTTTTTGCTAATTGAATCTTTGTATTTTGAATACCTAAATCAGGGAGATAGTTTATATGCAAGCTACCATCTGTTTGCATTTTTAATCGCACTATACCATCTAAACTGTCATTATTTATTGAAACACAAAAAAAGCGATGAATATCATCAAGTTTGAATAAATGCCATAAATGGGGAAGCTTATAAAATGTTGCGGGTAAATTATGTGCAAAGAAATCGCTAAAATGTACATGATTGTTTTTAGGTGCATATTGATTAAGAGAGAGAAAATCCATAAGCATTTGTAATGTCTTTGTTTCAAAACCAAATTCTTTTGCACTCTTGAGCATACGATTTAAATGTTCTTGAAGTAAAAAAATTCTGCCTTGTTGCATTCTCATAGTTTCAAAAAGATCGTATTTTTTGCTCATGATTTAATGTCTTTTATGTGTATTAAAAACGACTTTTTAAGCTGGACTTCTTGATATTCTTCTTCAAGATTTGAATCCCATACTATACCACTCCCTACCCCATAACGATAAAAGCATTCATGCTTATGCTTGATAAGAGTACGAATAGGAATGCTAAAAATCGCTTTCTTGTATGATAATACACCTATTGCACCGCAATATACCCCTCTTGTTCTTTGTTCTAGCTTTGCAATAATTTCTATAGTTCTTATTTTTGGTGCACCAGTAATTGAACCAGAAGGAAGTAAGGCTGCAAATACTTCTTTTATTGTATAATTTTTTGGCAATTTTGCTGAAATATCAGAAACCATTTGATGTAATGTAGGATATGTATGCAAACAAAAAAGCTTATCAACCCTCACTTTTTGAGCTATTCTATTTAAATCATTGCGAAGCAAATCGACAATCATAACATTTTCGCTACGATTTTTCATATCATTAAAAAGATTGTGTTTATTTTGAGCATCTTGGGCTTTATTGCATCCACGAGCTGCTGTTCCTTTCATGGGTTGAACTCGTATAGCTCTATTTTTGATTTCAAAAAATAATTCAGGAGAAAAAGAAAGTATTTGCATAAAATCATTTTTTATATAGGCTTTATAGGGGGTGGTTTGTCGCTGTGCAAAGGTTATAAAAATATCAAGGGCTTTACATTGTTGCATTGCTTTAAAGTGGCTCTCTTGAGTAAAATTAACTTGATAAGTATCTCCAGAATTGATAAATTTCTTAATCATTCTAAAGGCATGAGCATAATGCTCATAATCATCTTGTTTGTTTATTTCAGATAGCATACAAGGATTTTTTATTGTATAGAAATCTTCAGAAATTTTTGTGCGATGCTTAAAGCATTCAAAATATAAAAAAGGGATATTTTGTTGCGATAGAATATCATTATAAAGTTTTATAAGAGCGGGATTATTATATATTTGCATAATTACTCCCGCTTCATAAGAAATATACCCTACACAATAACCTTTTTTATATTGAATAAAGTCTTGCATTTCATCAAAAGATTTTAATATTTCTTGATAGTTCCAGGCAACTATCTTTTGAAAGCTCTTCGTATAAAGATACTTTCCATAAATTACCATCATTATCCTTACATATAGAATTTTCTCTGTAAAGTAACTCAATAGTCTTGATTATACATAATATTATATTAAGAGCATATAATCCGCAGCATCATCAAATTTTAAAACCTATTAAAAACCATAAGCTTGCTTTTTATGTATGTTCTTTGTTTAACAAGTTTAAGGGTATAAATATTTATAAAAAAATGCTATAATCAAATAAAAGGATAAGCATGCGTTTTTTTTATTTTTTGTTTTTTATATTATTTCAAATACTCTTTGCAGATAATACGAATATTATTCATAATGGGCAAACATTTATTGCTATTACTTCACAGAAAAAACCTGCTCCATTGAAGTTAGAGCATAAGACATTTCCATGGATTCCACACCCAACTAATAAAGAGCAAAAAATTGCCCTTGTATCCGTTCCTTACAAAACAAGTCTTAAAACATTTGCTCTAGGTAATGAAATTACGCTTAAAGTTATACAAGGAAACTACAAGCAAGAGCACATTAATGTAGATCCGGGCAAGGCAAAACCAAACAAAGAAAATCTCAAGCGAATTGCCAGAGAACGAGAGGAAGCAAACAAAATTTATAGTATCTATACCCAAAAGCGCTATTGGAATAGCCCTTTTATCTATCCACTAAACAGCACCATTACAAGTCCATATGGAGTAGCTCGTGTTTTTAACAAAGAAGTTAAAAGTTTTCATAGCGGTACAGATTTTAGGGCAGCTGTAGGCACACCAATTGCAGCAAGCAATGATGGCATTGTAGTCATTGCTAAAGATAGATTTTTATCAGGCAAAGGAGTGGTTATAGATCATGGAGAAAGTATTTTTAGCATGTATTATCATTGTGATGAACTTAAAGTTGTAGAAGGACAAAGGGTAAAAAAAGGAGAAATTATTGCATTAAGTGGACGAAGTGGGCGGGTGAGCGGGCCACACTTGCATTTTGGTTTTTTGGTTAATGGTGTTTTGGTTGATCCTTTAAATTTTATAGAAAATATAAATAAACTTATGGATTATAAATAATATTTTATTATGAGCTTTGGCAATCCCTTGCCCTAGATTCTAATAAAGCCAGATGAGATATTCCCACTTTCTTATATATTAAATGCTCACAACAAGAGTGCATTTGAGTTGGGATAGAATATTCTATTTTGTAATATTTTCCTTATAACATTGTTTGATATATAAGCATATTAATATACTTATTTCAATTTACATTTGCTCTATTCGTTGCATTCGTGCAGGAAATAGAGCTTTCATCTTGTTTAAATATTGCTATGCTTTTATGCGTCATAGCAGTTTAGCCTATTGCCTTTTTGTGCTTTTTATCTAATTTAAAAAGTAATTATATAAAAATCAAATATAATCAAATGCTTATAAGCAAGCTTTAGCTTATAACTACCTATAGAATTTACAGAAAAAAGATTTATCACATTTCTACAGGCATTTTTGGGAGGAAAAGAGATATTTTGCATGTTCTGCGAGGAAAGCAAATCATATCAGATATTCATCTCAAAGATTTAAGAGCTTTTAGATGAATATCTGATAGTTCGCATTATGCTTACTTATTTTAATAAGTACTTCGGTAAGCTCTCAACCGACTTCAGTATGCTTTATGCAACAAATTCATAACATAACTTATTGCATAGTGGAGTATTAGAGAAATCCCTTCGGGTCGTTACTCCCTCATTTGAATTTTCGGATTTATAGTTAGATTTAATTTTTATTTACTAAATCCCTCCATTTCATGCCCTTAGGCATTTATAGGCGAACAAGTCGCACTATTGCAAAAGCTTTGTTTGGCGTTTTTCTTAGATTTAAACTTGGATATTGAGCCCTTATTGATTGTTTTACTAGTGGAATACTTTTTGAGCTCTATTTTTTCAGTTTCTCCATTTTTATATGGTGTTTTAATGATCACTTTTTTCAAATGCAATAAAATGTTTCAAGCGTTTTGCTACATCTTTAGGGGTAATTTTAGGGCGACCTAAATTTTGCTTGCTGCCTTTAGCAACTTTTAAGACAATAAACCATGCACCAACATCTTGTGTATGTAAAAAATCTTGAACATAAGTTTTAAATGTTTTTAAATTTTCTGCTTCATACACATTTGCATAACCACAACCTTTTGCTATATAAGCAAAATCCACAAATGGAGAAAGATTAAATTGCCCACCTGTACTATCATGAGATTCATTATCAAGAAGAATATGACAAAAATTATCTCTTTTTTGTGCATAATATGCATTAGTGCTTAATGCTCCAAGCCGCATAAGCAAAGCAGAATCACCATCAATAGCAATAACCTTGCGATGAGTTTTTAAAGCTATACCAAGCGATAAAGAACTTACACAACCCATAGAGCCAACCATATAAAACTGGTTTGAAGTATCTCTTATTTCATAAAGCTCCCTACCACATTTGCCTGTGGTAGCCAAGAGCAAGGCAGAAGCGTTTAAAGCAAGGGTATGTAAAACTTCAAGAGCCTGCATCCTTGTAGGGTAGTTATCTTTTGTTGTGTTTGTTTTATGTTTTTGTGCTAATGTTTTTGCATATGGTAAGACATAATGAGAATTAAGTTTTACTGTATCAAAAGTTTTATTCTTTATGATAAAGAAAAAGCTTTTATTCTGTTCTAAAATCTGCAATGCTGTTCTTATCTGTTCTTTGGCTGTTTGTATATTATCCTCTAAAAAAGCATAATGTATAGCACAAACATTTAAGATTTTATCTGTGATTATCCCTAATAACTCATGTTGAGGTTCATCAGTGTTTTTACCTTCACAATCCCTCTCTCCTCTTAATGAAACAAAACCCAAAATAGGAATATCAAAAGTATAATTAAGGCTTGTAAGGGGACTTAAGGCATTGCTTAATCCGCTATTTTGCATTAAAACTACACCATAGCTTTTAGAAAGAGCCATGCTTATACCGCTTGCTATTGCCACTGCATCACCTTCATTATTGCTCATGATGAATACATTATTATTTATGGCATAATTTATAAGCGGGGCAAGATATGAGCAAGGTACGCCTATAAAGTCTTTCAAACCTACACTTTGCAAAAAATCTCCAAACTCTTGTGTGTTAATCATGAATACCCCTCAATATGATAACAAAGGATTAATGTTATTGAATTCTATGAGCATTTCTTCGTAAGCCCACTTTAAGCAAATTGCAATCTATGTTTCACAATATTTTATTTTCGTTAAATATTTCCATTGAGGAACACCGCTACGCCACAAATTACTATTATGCTTTTTATGCCCCAAATAGAATCATTATATAGTACTCCTATCTTGCTATAATATCTTCTATAATCAGTTGTGGTACTTCTGGTGCAAAAATATTGCGGGTGAGCATAAATAATGTATCCACGCTTTTACCTACTTCAAATGCATATTGTTGATTAAAGGCTATCGCCTTTAATGATTGATGATGATTTTTAAGCGTCAAAGATGTATGATTTTGATGCACCCCTACACTTTTAATATCTTTAATAACTAATCCTTTGCATATAAAACGAGGTTTAGGATTTGCTTCGCCATAAGGCTCAAATGTGTCTAATATCTCGAGCAATTCTGCATCAATACTTTCAAATTTAATTTCACCCATACATTTTTTATTGTCTTGTTTCTTATGCGATACATCTAAAATATTTTGCAAATTCGTCTTTAAAATCTCTATATTTTCTTGTGTAATCTCAAGTCCAACAGCTCCCTTATGCCCACCAAAACGCTCAAACAAATGGCTTTGATTCTGTAAAAGATCAATGAGGTTTATACCTCCAAAACTCCTCCCGCTACCTTTTAAAGTAGTATTTTCTTTCAAAGTCAGCACAAAGCTTGGAATACCAAGCCTGTCGCATAATTTAGCTGCTACAATGCCTAAAACACCCTCATGCCAATCTTTACCATATGCAATAGCAACTTTATCATCTTTTTGTGTTTGCTTGAACGCTTGTTCAAAAATATCACATTCAATCTCTTTACGCTTTTGGTTTAATTCTTTAAGTTGATTAAAATAATATTGAGCTTCAGCATTAGTCTTACTCAAAAGAAACCGCACAGAAATAACCGCATCATCCATTCTACCCGCACTATTTAATAAAGGGGCAATTTGATAGGAAACATCTTCACTATTAAATTCATCTTTTTTAAAGTTCTCTTTCAATATAACAAATGCTGGTCTTCTTGAAATTTTAATATTCTTTAATCCTTTTTTAAGTAATAAACGATTAATGCCAACAAGGGGCATTACATCAGCAATGATGGCTAAAGATAGAATATCTAAAGAATAACTCATGTTATATGATTGAACTTGCATTCTTTTCTTCAATGCTGCTACAAGATACCAAGCCACATTTGCTCCACAAATTTCTTTTTGAGGAAAAGGACAATAAGGCAATTTTGGATTGACAATAACAAGAGCATCTGGAAGTTTTTCAGAGGGAATATGATGATCTGTAATAATAAGCTTAATACCCCTTTTTTTACATAATGTAGCAGCATTATAAGCGGTAATACCATTATCTACGGTAATAACTAAATCAGCATCAATCCGCTCAATAATCCCCTCTGAAAGCCCATATCCATCATGAAAACGATTAGGTATGACAAATTCATAAGGATAAGATAAGAAATCAAAAAAATTGCATAAAATTGTTGTCCCGACTACTCCATCAACATCATAATCCCCAACAATAGCAATTTTTTCTTTTTTGCTCATGCTTTCTACGATGGCATTAACTGCCTCTTTCATACCTGCAAAACAATAAGGTTGAGGAATTTCTTTTGTACTTTTAAAAACTTCATCTTTAAAACGGTCGTGCAATATTCTCTTAATATCTTTTTTATCAAGCGGTTCCATGATTTTACCTCTTATGCTTTTTGAAATATAATGCCTTTTGCAAAAAAGTGGTAATAATAGGGCTTGGGTTTTGCAATCTCGAAGTAAATTCTGGGTGAAACTGCACTCCAACAAACCAATTATGTCCCAAAAGTTCTAATGCTTCAATAAGCCCATTTGACTCACCAGACACAATAAGCCCAGCTTTTTCAAATTGTGCTCTATAAGCAGGGTTAATTTCATAGCGATGCCTATGGCGTTCATTGACGATTGATACACCCTTATAAGCTTCTTGCAATTTTGAGCCTTGCAAAATATGGCATTCATATTCACCTAAACGCATAGTGCCACCTTTATGCGAAGTTTTTGTACGAATTTGTCTTTTTCCATTTTGATCAATAAAATGTTCAATAAGATAAATTACAGGCTCTGGTGTATTAGTATTAAATTCTATTGAATCAGCTTCAGATACACCTAAGACATTACGCATAAATTCAATTAATGCAAGTTGCATACCTAAACAAATGCCTAAAAAAGGCACTTGTTGTTCTCGCGCATAGCGGATAGCCTCTATCTTGCCACCAACCCCACGAACACCAAATCCCCCGGGCACTAAAATGCCATCAACAAACTCTAGCATTTTAAAACCATTATTATAAATATCCTCACTATCGCACCATTTAATATTTACCTGTGTATCTAAATTTGCACCTGAATGCACCAATGCTTCAATAAGGGATTTATACGATTCTTTTAAGCTTAAATACTTGCCCACAAAAGCAATAGTTATTTCATCTTTAGGAAAAAGGATTTGCTTTACCAACTTATCCCAACTTTCCATTTTGGGCTCAAGCTTCTTAAGGCTTAAATGGCGACTAATAGGGCTTAACAATCCCTCGCGAACAAAACTTAAGGGCACTTGATAAATGCTTGGAGCATCCTCTGCCACAATTACGCTATCCATATCTACATCACAAGAAAACGAAAGCTTCCTTTTTAACTCTAAAGGGAGTGGTTTTTCGCATCGTGCAATAATAATTTGTGGTGTAATGCCAATGCGCCTAAGCTCTTGAACACTATGCTGTGTAGGCTTTGTTTTGAGCTCTCCAGCGGCTCTCATAAGTGGTATAAGTGTTACATGGACACTAATGACTTTTTGCATACTAAGTTCTTGCTTCATCTCTCGCATAGCCTCTAAAAAAGGCATACCTTCGATATCGCCTACAGTACCACCAAGTTCTACTACTAAGCATTCTACATCTTCGCCTGCCAAGAGAATTCGTCTCTTTATTTCATCAACGATATGAGGTATAATCTGTATCGTCTGCCCTAAATAGCCACCTTTTCTCTCCTTTTCAATAACACTTAAATACACCTGCCCTGTAGTAAAGTTATTTTTTGATGAAAAATTTACATCTAAAAATCGCTCATAATGCCCTATGTCTAAATCTGTTTCTGCTCCATCATATGTTACAAAAACCTCACCATGTTCAAATGGACTCATAGTTCCTGGATCAACATTTATATAAGGATCTATCTTTAATATCCCTACTTTATAACCAGAATGCTTAAGTAAAGTAGCAATAGAGGCAGATGTAATTCCTTTGCCTAAAGAACTTAAAACACCACCAGTAACAAAAATATAAATCTTTTGATTCTCATCCAATCTCTATCCTTTTATTTAATTGTATCTTTTATTTGCTTATATTTTAACCAATTGTTTTCATAAACACAAATGCTTTCAATTACAGAGCTAAGAGTTAGCAAAGCTTGCAAATACTACAATCCCATATTTTACTTATAGAGCATTGTGGGATAAAAATAGGTAATCAAATGTTAGATGAGATGATGATAAAAAAATTTCTTAATGAACAGTATGAGTATTTTAATGCTTTAGAATTTTTACATTGCCATCCTGATCCATTAAACATAGTACATAAATATAAAGATTTTAAACATATAAGTGAATTAGCATTTATATGTGCTTTATATAGCTATGGCAATGCAAAAATGATTGTGAAAAATTTAGAAAACATGCCTTTTGAATTACTGTTAGATACTGCAGCCATTATACATACCGCACAAAAACATTTCCCCTATTATCGCTTTCAAAGTAGCGAAGATACTAAAGAATGTTTTTTATGTATGGCTGAAATTATTAAAATAGGGGGATTAAAGAGTGTTTTTTTAAGGCAATATAAAAAATACAACGATATACAACAAGCCTTATTAGCAACACAGCAATTCCTACAAAGACACATTCGCAACAAAAGCAAAGGGCTTAATTTTCTCTTTGGCAGATCAAATGCACAATCGCCACTTAAACGGTATAATATGTTTTTACGCTGGATGGTGCGAAAAGATGCACTTGATTTGGGGCTATGGCAGGAGATTGCCCCTAGTGCATTGCTCATTCCTCTTGATACACACACTTTTAGAATCGCAAAACTTCTTGGGCTTTGCAAAAGCTCTTCTTGCAGCATTAAGGCAGTAAGAGAGATTACGAGCTTTCTTCGGCAGTGCGACCCAAAGGACCCTATAAAATATGATTTCGCCCTCTATCGTATAGGACAACTTAAATATAATGTATTAGCAAATATTCAATTAATAGAGTGAGCCTTAAAGGAATTACTTAACCTCATAGTACAAACCTAAGGGTTTGGGGTTAAGGAGTAATACTTTAGAGTACTATAAGCACCTAAGAATATATAACAATACTCATAGGGTGCGTAAATATAAGAGTAAAAGCACAGGTTTCTTGGATAAACCAAAATAGCACAATCAAACTTATTACATATACATAAAAAAATAGCTACAATGCTAAAAATCTCTTAAAGGAGCTTCAAATGACAGTTATACTAACACAACAAACACA
>JARHYY010000042.1 GCA_029258405.1 Helicobacteraceae bacterium
ATACACTATATCTCTTATTGAAGTTACAACCACAGCTCATTGTTGTGCATTGGGCGAGCAGATTGTATCAAAATATTCTTTTAGCACTATGGGGTAAAAGGGTGATTGTGCATACTATGGGAGGGGATATAGATAGCTCGCAAGATTATTATGGTAAAAGAAAATTTTTTGTTGATATTTTGCTCTTTTGTTGTAGGGTTATTACTGTGAAATCGCTTTATATGAAAAGCATGATTGAAAGCCAGAGTTCTTATATTGATTCCTCTAAAATTGTTTGCATGAGCTTTGGTGTTGAAAAGAGATTTTTTATGCAAATAAATAAAGAGCAGCAAAAGGCATTGCAAAAAAAGCTCTTTAGCAGGACATTTGATTGCCTATTTTTTAGCATTCGAGCCTTTACCCCATTTTATTGCCAAAAGGAAATTATAGATTCCTTTTTATCATGTTTTGATGGGCAGAATCATATTGGGCTCCTTGTTTCAACCTTGCGTAAAGATAAGGATTATTATGAAAGCATATCATGCAAGGAGCAGGATAATATAATATTTTATAATATTCCTCATAAATATATGGAGCAATATATTTTAGCTTCTGATTGCTTGGTTTCTTATAGTTTAAGTGATGGATTATCACAATCAATTATGGAGGGGGTAGCGATGAAAAAATGGATTTTAGCAAATGAGCTCCAGCAGCATCGCATTTTGCTTAAAAATGGGCTTAATGCTTTTTGTTTTAATAATGAAGATGGATTAAGGCAGGGTTTTATTAATATGCTTACCTTGTATAAACAAGATGTGCATTTGGATAATGCAGTGATATATATGCTAGATGAACAGAGGCAGAAGGAATTTTATTTGCAAATTTTAGCGGAGCGTTTTAATGTATAAGGAGCATGTGCAGTATTTAGCTTGCCCACTTTGTGGGGGTGATTTAGAGGCTGTGGCTGAAAAGGAAGAGAATTTATGTATTAAGCAAGGTAGGCTTGTATGTGAGCATTGCTATAAGCATTATCCCATTATTTCTTTTATTCCTAGATTTGTTGCAGTCAAAAATTATGCGGAGAGTTTTGGTTTTGAATGGCTTATGCACAAAAAAACACAATATGATAGCAAAAGCGGTGTGGATGCAAGCAAGAAAAGATTTTATGAAGAAACACAATGGAGCATAGGGGGTAATCATATTATCTTAGAGGCTGGTTGTGGCAGCGGACGCTTTAGCCCCCATGCTCTTAAAGTGTGCGGGGGAGGGGGCATTTTGATTAGCTTTGATTATTCTCATGCTGTTGATGCTAGTATATTAAGCAATAAGCCTAGCAAAAATTTTTTACTTCTACAGGCTAATATTTTTGAGCTACCACTTAAAAAAGGTTTGATTGATAAATGTTTTTGTTTTGGGGTTTTACAGCATACACCAGATGCCTCGCGTGCTATTAGAGCTCTTGTAGATGTACTTAAAGATGGGGGAGCGTTTGTATGTGATCATTATCCATTTAATGAGAATACAATTTTTAATACTAAATATTGGGTAAGACCTATAAGCAAGAGAATACCGCATAAAATGCTTTATAATTTTGGTAAAAAATATATTAATTTTATGTGGGGGGTGTTTAAATTTAATCGCAGAACTTTTAGCCCTCAAAGGGCAAATCGATTGAATTGGCGTTTGTTAATTCCAGATTATAGCAGTGAAGGGCTTAGTGAAGAGCAGCTTAAGGAGTGGGCATATTTAGATTTCTTTGATATGCTTGCCCCTGCTTATGATAAACCTATTTTAATGCAAACATTATATAAGTATTTAGTGCAATCGGGGTTAGAAGATGTGCATGTAAAGCCGGGCTATAATGGTTGGGAAGGAAGAGGAATAAAACCTGCCATAAGCTCAAAGAGCTAGAATAGATTATTGATACAATTTTACAAAGGAATAGCATGAAAAGAATTGAAGTGATATGCAAGAGTGAAGAATCTCTTTTTACAAACTATTGGATACATTGCAATGCAAAAGGTAATTTCATGGTTGCTTGCAAGGTGGTAGAGCTACTTAAGTTAAAAGGATGGGTAATGTGAAAGAGTGTATGATAAAAAATTTTGGACTCATTGGGGTGGCGGGCTATATTGCACCGCGTCATTTAAGGGCAATACGAGAAACTAATAACAATCTTGTATGTGCTCTTGATCCTTATGACTGTGTGGGTGTTATGGATTCTTATTTTCCAAATGCCGATTTTTTTACTGAATTTGAACGATTTGATAGGCATGTAGATAAGCTTAGGCGGCGGGGCGATGGGCTTGATTATGTTACGGTATGTTCCCCAAATTATCTTCATGATAGCCATATTCGTTTTGGTTTAAGGAGTGCTGCAAATGTGATATGCGAAAAACCTTTGGTGCTCAACCCTTGGAATGTAGAAGCCCTTAATGTTATAGAAAAAGAAACAGGCAAGAAGGTTTATAATATTTTACAGCTCCGCTTGCATAAGAGCATTATTGAGCTTAAGCAAAAAGTGCATGCAATGTTGCAAAGAGATGCAACACAAACTTTTGATGTAGATTTAACCTATATTACCACAAGGGGTAAATGGTATTTTATTTCTTGGAAAGGAGATGTAAGCAAAAGCGGAGGCATTGCCACAAATATTGGCATACATTTTTTTGATATGCTTATGTGGATTTTTGGGGAGTTGCAGCAAAGTTATGTACATTTTTTGGATAATCGCAGTGCAAGCGGGTTATTACAGCTTAAGCATGCAAGGGTGAGATGGTTTTTATCTCTTGATTCTCAAACTCTGCCAGAGGAATGTATTAAGAGCAATAAAAGAACATTTAGGCTTATTAGCATTAATAAAACAAAGGTGGAATTTAGCGAAGGATTTACAGATTTGCATACAGAGAGCTATAGAGATATTTTAAATGGTGGGGGTTTTGGGCTAGAGGATGCAAAACCAAGCATTGAAATTGTGCATAAGATACGAAATGCCGAAATATTAGGCTTAAAGGGTGATTATCACCCATTATGTAGAAAATTATAATGGCAAAGATTTATATATACCCCAAAGGTGTTATGGGGCAGGTTTTAGGGGGCATGATTGAATATGTAAGCAATGATGAGATTGTTTTTATTGATGATGCTTTAGCGGGCTGTACATTGCAAGATTATAAAGAGCAGCTCTTAGATGAAAGGGCACTTGTGCATCTTGCATGGGATAGGCGATCTGGGCTTAATAATAAGACTATTGGCATATTAAAAAACAAGCTTGAGAGCTATGGTATTCCATATCATGAGGATTCTGTACTGTATTATGCTTCTTTGGTGGCACAAAAAATTGAGTATGAAATAAAAGATACTCACAGTGCAATTGGCATTGAGCTTGGAGGGCTTGCTGAAGATAAGCATATTGGCTTTTTAGATGATTGTCTTTTGGAGCTTGCTAATAGAAGGCTCAAGATCATATATTTTTGTGGAATCTATGAATCATATCTTAGGATACAGGCAAAAATAAAAACATTAAACCTCCCTGCACATGCTGTTTGCATGCCTTGTTTTTATTTGGATTTAATTTCTTGTGTTGATGTGATGTGTAAGGTTTCTTGGACAAAGAAAAATGATAATGTGCCTACCATTATCATAGGGCATGGGCTTGCTGATTTTTCTTGTTTTGATGCAAAGCCGTATTTAGAAGTGTTTGATTATCTTTGTATTGGATTAAAAGACTTCATGCCAAACGCAGCGGGGGGGGGCAATATTTGGAATCAGGCTATTTAGCATTTGATAAAATCGCTCCTTTATTATGCGTGAGCACACAAAAGGATTCTGTACTTTTTGCACCATATGATGAGAAGGAATTACGCCTTTTATTGCCCTTCATGAAGATATTGCTTAGCGATTATAAGGTTATCTTGCGTTCAAGAAGTTTTTGTGAGCATAGCTGGAATGATATGCAAAAGATTTTTGATGATTTGCTTGCAGATGTGCATTTTAGTGTTGATTCCTCATGGCAGATGCAAACAAAAAATTATTTAGATTGTTTTTGTTTGGTTTGTTCTTTGAGCACTATGCGATATTCATTCCCTATTCTTGCCCTATCCCCTTCTTTGGTTTTGAGCGATAAAAAAGATTGTATGAATAAGCATTTAGGCGAGATTATGCCTTGTGATATTGATGTTTTAACATTTAAAGGCAAGATTGATGCTCTTTATGCAAATCAATCGTTATGGAGAGAAAAAATAAGCCTATACAGAGAAAGAAATGTTTATAATTTTGGGCATTCAAGTAAATGGCTTGCTGAATTTATGATACAAAAATTTAATCTTTAGGAGGGTGGTGTGGATTTTTTTGTGCATAAAACTGCTATTATTGATGAAGGGGTGAGCATTGGAGCGGGAAGTAAAATTTGGCATTTTAGCCATATACTCACAGGCAGTGTTATAGGCAAAAATTGCTCTTTTGGGCAAAATTGTGTTATTGGACCTTATGTAAAAATGGGCGATGGCTGTAAAGTGCAAAATAATGTAAGTGTTTATCATGGAGTAGAATGTGAGGATCATGTTTTTTTAGGTCCTTCTGCTGTTTTTACAAATGTGATGAATCCAAGGGCATTTATTGAACGGAAAGAAGAATTTAGAAAAACCATACTTAAAAAAGGCTGCTCTGTTGGGGCAAATGCCACTATTGTATGTGGCATTTGTATCGGAGCTTATGCCTTTATTGGTGCTGGTTGTGTAGTGTTAAACGATGTGCCTGCCTTTGCCTTGATGGTAGGGAATCCTGCAAGGCAAATTGGTTGGGTGGATAAAGCTGGAGTGAGAATGATTTTTGATAGAGATAATAGAGCCATTGATAGCTATGATGCTTCTGTTTATTATTTGGATAATGGGGAGGTTATGTGTGCTGATTGATTATGCTAATCTCAAAAAAGCTCATGCAATGCGTCAAAAAGAAATTGAAAAAGCAATATTGCAAACTGTGAGAGAGGCTCATTATATTATGGGCGATAAGGTATATAGGTTTGAAAAAAAGCTTGTAGAATTTATAGGCGGTGGATATGCTATAACCTGCTCTAGCGGTAGTTCGGCAATTTTATTGGCTTTAATGGGGCTTGGAATCCAAAGGGACGATGAGATAATTACCACCCCTTTTACCTTTATTGCCACGGCAGAAATGATTGCTTTGCTTGGTGCAAAACCTGTTTTTGTCGATATTAATCTTGATGATTATAATATTAATGGAGATTTAATTGAGCAATCACTCACTGAAAAAACAAGGGCTATTTTGGCTGTAAGCCTTTATGGGCAGCCCCCAGATTTAAAAAAGCTTGAAAAGATTGCCCAAAAGCATGGAATAAAGCTCATTATTGATGGAGCACAGAGTTTTGGAGCAGAGTTTGAAGAAAAAAAAGATTCCTTATGGGGCGATGTGGCAACAACGAGCTTTTTCCCTGCTAAGCCCTTAGGCTGCTATGGTGATGGAGGGGCTGTTTTTAGCACAAATGAATGTTTAGCACAAAAAATTGCTTCTTTGCGAGTGCATGGGCAAGAGGGGCGATATATACATAAATATCAAGGCATAGGTGCTAGGCTTGATGCTTTGCAAGCAACTATTTTAAAAGTAAAGCTCAAATATTTTAGCGAGGAAATAGGGCTACGAAATATAGTTGCACAAAATTATAAAAAATATTTTCATAAATATATGGGGGATAAAAAAATTATTCTACCAAAGATAGCACATGAGAGAACATCTGTTTTTGCTCAATATACTATCCGCGTAAAAGAGCGAGAAAAGTTACGAGATTTTCTCAAGAAGAAGGGCATACCAAGCAGTGTTCATTATCCATTAGGCTTGCATTTGCAGGAATGCTTTAAGGATTTGGGGTATAAAAAGGGTGATTTTCCATGCACTGAAATAGCAAGCGATGAGGTTTTAAGCCTACCTATGAATCCTTATTTAAAGAAAAAGCAAATTGAATATATTTGCAAAAATATTGCTGCATTCAATGAGCATATTTAAGGATATAATGAATTGATTTGATATTTTATTATAAATTAAGAATTTATACAATATACAATTTCTCATGTTTTGCTTATTATGCTTTATGTGTTACAATGTGAAAAATTTTATAAAGGTTGGGTTGTTTTATGGATATAGAATTTGATATAAAAAAATTTTATGAACAGTTTTTAAGCAGGTTGCAATCAGTTCAAGAAAAAATACAAATGGATATGCTTACTATTGATTTTAGCAGATTTGATCTTTATCCTGCTATTATTGTAGATACTTCAGAGCAAAAAAAGCAAATTGCCCAGTTGCTTCGTGAGAAATGTTATAATATTTTATTGCAAGAGGGTGAAACATTTGAAAAGGATTATATATACTTTTATGCCTTTTTTGTGAATAATGATATACCTATTGATGAGCGATTTTTACCTTTTGTGAAAATAGCTCAAGCAGAGCTTAAAAGAGGCAATTCCCTTGAAGAGAGTTCTGAAGAAGCAGTTCTTATTGATTTAATTGCTATTGGGCTTATATTTGCAGGCGATACAAAAAAAGGGCTTTTTGAGTATATTCATGGTTTAAGTACTATACACTTTTTAGATGCAATTATATTAGATAGAATTAAGCTTGTGATGAACTTTTTTACCAAGAGTAACATACAATTTGAAGAAGTTCAAGAATGCCTTACTTCGCTTTTTGAGCCTGATTTTTTCTTTTCATTGAGTGCAATTCAAAAGAGAAGTGTTTTTGTATGGACATTGCACCAATGGTGGAATGTTCCTCAGTTTCTCAATCATTTAGGTTGGTTGCATTTTTATCCTCAATGGAAAGCCCTATTTTATAGAGTTTTAGAAGAAGATAGAGCATTTGCAGTATATTTGCAGTTTATTATTTATCATTTTATGGGCAATAGTTTTCATACACAAGAAGAATGGAAAATGTTTAATGATGAAATTACAAAAAGAGCAGAGCCCTATTATATAGACTTTGGCAAAAGCCTTACCCCTTGCAAAAAAGAAATGAGCACAGGCAAAAAGATTATAGCCATAATAAAAGATCGTGTGGTTGAAAATTCCCCTTTTAAAGTTGAATATTCCTTCTTAAAAGCATTGCTTGATGATAATGAAATGAGCAATGTATATACAATTAAAGTATATCTCCTTGGTTTTGTAGAAAAAAGTAATGATGATCCAGCTCTTTTAGAAGAGTTAAAAAAATGTGGCATAGAAGTTGTTGATGTGGTAAGTGATATTAATGTGAGTACGCTTTATGCTTGCCATCTCCAAAGGGCATTAGCTGTACGAGAAAGAATAATTGCTGATGGTGTTGATATACTTATTTCCCCTAATAATGGCTATGGAATTAGCGATTTCATTCTTGCTACAAGAAGCGCACCTTTGCAAATATTTTGGAGCCATGGAAATGAAGCCTATGATATTGAAGGCATAGACAAAAGAATAAGCCATATACAACTTACTACATATTTCAAATTTCAAACCTTTACTATCCCTATGGATACCCAACGATTTTATAACCCGCCTGTAACCCAAGAAGCTATTTTTGTTGAACGCAGTAAATACCCAAAAAATAAAATTATCTTAGGTGTGATTGGAAGGCTTGTTAAGGTGGAGCATGAGGATTTTTTAAAATGTATCGCCCATGTGCTGAAAAAAAACCCAGAAACAATTTTTATTGCCGCTGGGCATGGCAACTATCAAGCCTTGAGGGCAAAAGTAGAGGCATTAGGCATAAGCAAAGAGCAATTTTTTATGCCCGGGCATGTTGATGCGCATGTGTATGGGCATATTATTGATATTTTTTGCAACACCTTCCCTCTTGAACAAGGCGAGAGCCTTGATGAGTTCATTTATAAAGGCAGAGCTTGGATAAACCTTGCTAAAGATGGTTATTACCAAAAGTTTCAAGAAGCTTGTTTTGAACAAGAATTGATTGACTTAAAGTATTCAAATCAAACCCTTGTATATGTAGAGCATTTGGAGCGTTATAATGAAAATGTAAAAAATTGGTATGAATTTTTTGATGGCGAGAGCGGTGAATATAGCATGGTTTTGCTCTATCACCCTAAAGATAAACAATATATACAAAAAATGCAGTTTAAAAATGCTATTACCTTAGAAGTGCAAAGGGATATAGAAGAGCTCATGACATTAGCTGATATGTGTGGCACTATTAGCAATAATGAATTTTCTTGGAATATCAATCATCGGTTTGAACAAAAATCGGTATTCCATACACTTCCTTATTTTTACGACCAAAATTTACAATATCGAGTTCTTAATACTGAATTTGTTTATCAAAAACCAGATATTTTTCAATGGGGCAGAGGGGGGATTGTACAATTTTATACCTATGCTTATACCGCTGAAAAATATGAGGAATATTTAACACAAATGATAAGAGATAAAACATTGCGAAAAGGCATAGGCATATCTATTGGGCTGCAAATGGAGCATATATGCGAAGTAAGAAAGCAACTTTTTATAGCTGATGTTAAAAAAATTTTTGAAGGTTAATAGAGCCATGTTAAATAACCATAATATAAAAATTCAAAATTCTTTGAAGTTCCCCTCAAGAATTGTTTTAGAGCTTACACCCTTGTGCAATCTCTCTTGCTTTATGTGCCCGAGGCATTATGTAAAAGAAACTGATGGCTTTATGGAAGAGGCACTTTTCAAAAAACTTGCTGATGAAATTGTAAAGGAAAATAATAAGGCAATAGTCCTCCCTTTTTGGCGGGGCGAGAGCTGCTTGCATCCACAGTTTAGCTCTTTGGTGCAATACCTTATAGATAATAATTTGCGTGTGCATTTGAGTACAAATGGGCATTATATGAGTGCAGAGAATTGCAAAGTTTTTTATGAATGTGAATTTCTTACCTTTAGTATCCATACGCATACTGGTTACAAAAATGCCATTTATCTCATGAATAATAAACCAAAGCAATGCAAGACAACCTTTCAAATTTCTTTTGTAGATACAGAAAAAACAACACAAAAGTATTTAAAAGATTGCGTTGAGGATACAAAGCTTTTGGGCTTTGATAGCATTCGGCTTTATAAAGAGCATAGCATTGGTGGTGAGTTTGGAAAAACACAAGACACTAAAGACATAAAAAGGCTTTTTTGTCCAAAATTGGTACATACCTTTGTTATTAGTAGTGATGGCTACTTTAGCCGTTGTAATCATATTTGGGAAACACAAAAAGAAATGAATCTTTATAATTATAGTATTAAAGATGTGTGGAATTCTGCTTGCATGCGCGATATTCGCCATAATTATCCTGATAAGCATTGTTTGCCATGTGATCAATGGAGTGGGCATACTTGCGGAGAAGCATGGAGCAGAAAAGACGATAAAATTACTCATAAAGTTTTTGCATAATGAATACAGATATTCGCATTCTACATTTTTTTTCTTCTCAAGCAAAAGAAGTAACCTTATTTTGTACGCATAAAACCCCTTTAGCTCATCTCCCTTGTGAGTTAATTATAAAGCCCGGTTGCTACACTCTTTTTGATGCACATCAAGTGCATTTTGAGCATGAAGGGCTTTATAGAATTATAGACTATAAAAACATGAGATCATTTCAAGTCATTGTTTATGAAGAAAATCATTTGAGGTTCTTTGAAAGTCTAGCATGGATTTTTCTCCATGGTTTTAAAGATAACCATATGCCTATGGATGTATGGATCAAGCAAGCAGTTTTTCGAAATATACTTATGGAATGTGGTCCGGTAGCAGTTGCGTGTCATAAACTCTTGTTGTCATTAGGTATTGCAAGTCGTGTAATTGGGCTCAATGTGGGGAGCGATGTTTATAAAGGGCATGTAATTAATGAAGTATATTTTAATGATTCTTGGATTTTGATTGATTTTAATCAAAAAATATATATATGTGATAGTGATTCAAATTTTTTATCGTTGCAAGATGTTATTAAGAAAGGTGGCTTTTGTGCTACCACCCATAAGGCATTATTGCAACATTCAAGTTCGTATAATAGTGGATTAGCATATAGTTTTGATGAGGGATATATATGTAACTATAGTTTTATCTATGATTTTTATAATTTTCCTCAAAACTTGCATAATTGGTATAGCGAATTTGATATTTTTCTTTGTTCTGAAGATCCTACTAAAGAAATGTTTGTGCTTGATAATATTGCTCATGATTTTTTGCGTTTTGACTGTGTCCAAAGTGCAACAGGCAAAAAATATTATACTTTTTTGAATCAACAGTCGTTTTTTGAGAAATTTTACGGAGTAATACAATGAAAATTCCTATAAGTAAGCCCTACTTTGATTCCAACGATAAAGAGAGCATTATAAAACCTTTAGAAAGCGGATGGGTTGTTCAAGGACCTTTTGTGCAAGAGTTTGAGCAATGTTTTGCTGCCTTTACTCAAATGCCCTATGCCCTAGCCCTTAGTAGCTGCACAACCGCTTTGCATTTAGGGCTTGTAAGCTTAGGTGTGGGCAAGGGTGATTGTGTTATTGTGCCATCTTTTACCTATGTTGCTTCGGCAAATGCTATAGAATACACAGGAGCAACACCCATATTTTGCGATATTGATTTAAAAAGCTTTAATATTGATATAGAATCATTAAAGCATATATTGCAAACACATGAGAATATTAAAGCTATTATGCCTGTGCATCTCTTTGGGCTTTGTGCAAATATGCCAGAAATTATGAACTTAGCCAAGCAATATGGGCTTAAAGTTATTGAAGATAGTGCTTGCGGTTTTGATGCATGGATTGGGAATAAGCATAGTGGTAGTTTTGGTGATTGTGGTTGCTTTAGCTTTCATCCGCGTAAAGCCATAAGCACAGCTGAAGGCGGTATGCTCATTACTTCTAATGAGCATATTTTTAGGCAAGTAAAGAGCTTGCGAGATCATGGAGCAAGCAAATCAGACTTACAAAGGCATAATGGTGGCTCATTATTGCCTGAATTTAATGTGCTTGGTTATAATTATAGGCTCACAGATATTCAAGGTGCATTAGGGGTTACGCAAATGCAAAAGGCAGATTATATTATGCAACAAAGGCGAAAAATAGCACAGTACTATGATGATGCCCTTAAGCAATTTTGTGCTTTTGTGCTCCCCCAAACAGCAGAGGGTTATATACATGGTTATCAAAGTTATGTAATTCTCTTTGAGGGTAATATAGATTCTAAACAAGCCATTGATAAGAGCAACCATAAGAGAAATATTTTCATGGATACATTAGAGCAAATGGGTGTTGCCACAAGGCAGGGGACACATGCGGTGCATACCTTAGGTTTTTATAAAAATAAATATGGATTGCATGATGAGGATTATTTAATGAGCTATGCTGCTGATAGGCTTTCTATTGCATTGCCACTTTATGCAGGTATGAGCGATAGAGCATGTGAATATGTACTTGATTGCATAAAAAAGGCATTATAATGTGTGGCATTGTTGGGGTGATTAGCCTTAGAGATAAAAGCATACAGATACAAGGGCTTATTGAAATGCTTAAAAAGGTGGCTCACAGAGGACCAGATGACGCAGGGTATCTCTTATTCCATACAGGGCTTAAGCATGCCTCAAAAGTTTCTTTTTATCAGGCATTTTCTGATCAAAAATTTGCTCATCTCTCTCCGCTCTTGCCCACCATTCAAGCACAAGAGAGCCAAAAGGAAATAAACAGGCATGATTGGGATATTTTTATGGGGCATAGGCGATTAGCCATAATAGACAAAAGCCCAGCAGGACACCAACCTATGAGCGATTTATCCAAAAATATTTGGTTAAGCTATAATGGGGAGATTTATAATTTTTTAGAAATTAAACAAGAATTAGAGCATATTGGTTATCAATTTTTTACCAAAAGTGATACAGAAGTAATTATTTACGCATATATAGCATGGGGCATTGAATGTATCAAGCATTTCAATGGCATGTTTGCATTTGTGCTCTATGATAACTTTGCTAAGAAAGTTTTTTTTGCTCGTGATCGATATGGCATTAAGCCATTATATTATGCCTTTGATTCGCATCAGAATATCATTTTTAGTAGTGAAAATAAAGCGATAATAGAATATGCAAAATATCTTAAGAAAATAGATTATGAAGCCTTGCTTGAATATTTTACTTTTCAAAATATTTTTACTAATAAAACTTTTTTTGCTGATATAAAGCTACTTGAAGCAGGGCATTATATAGAAATTGATTTATGCAAAAGAGATATACAAAAACATCAGTATTGGGATTTTTGTTTTCATGAAACATTATTACTAAAAGATGAAAATGAATACAAAGAAGAGCTAGAGCGACTTTTTAAGCAAGCAGTAAAAAGACAGCTAATAGCTGATGTCCCTGTGGGTGCATATTTAAGTGGTGGTATTGATAGCGGAGGGATATGTGCTGTGGCTTCGCAATTGCTCCCTTTTTTAAATACATTTACCATAGGTTTTGATTTAACTTCTGCTAAAGGTGTAGAACTTGGGTTTGATGAGCGGCAAATAAGCGAATATCTCTCATATTTATTCCAAACCGAACATTATGAAATGGTATTAAAAAGCGGCGATATGGAACGATGCCTAAATGCCTTTACCTACCATCTTGAAGAGCCAAGAGTAGGGCAGAGCTACCCTAATTATTATGCCGCAAAATTAGCAAGTCGTTTTGTAAAGGTGGTGCTTTCTGGTTGTGGTGGCGATGAGCTCTTTGGCGGCTATCCTTGGCGTTATCATAGCAGTATGCAATGTAAAAATTTTGAGGAATATATTGATCAATATTATTTTTTATGGCAGAGGCTTGTCCCTAACGCAGAGCTTAAAAAGCTCTTTGCCCCTATTTATGATAAGGTACAACATGTATGGACAAAAGATATTTTTAGGCAAGTGCTCCAAACAAGGCAAATACATGCACATAGCAAAGAAGATTATATAAACAATTCTCTATATTTTGAAGCAAAAACCTTTTTGCATGGGCTTTTAATGGTTGAAGATAAGCTTTCTATGGCACATTCTTTAGAGGTAAGAGTACCATTTTTAGATAATGAATTGGTCGATTTTGCAGAAAAAATACCACTCTCTTTCAAGCTCTCTTCATTACAAGATATTACCATTAATGAAAATAACCTTAAGGAAAAACAAGCCTTGCGATTCCAAAAAAGCAATGATGGTAAAAAAATATTGCGTACAATGCTTGAGCATTTTGTACCTAAAGATATTACTCAAGCAGTTAAAAAAGGTTTTTCTAGCCCTGATAGTAGCTGGTTTGAGGGAGAAAGTATGGAGTTTATCAAAAAAAAGCTTTTTGATAAAAATGCCATTATTTTTGAATTTTTAGACTATAATACTTGCACTGAATTAATAGCACAACATCTCTATGGCAAACAAAATAAGAGGCTCTTAATATGGTCTTTGTTAAACTTTCATGAATGGTGCAATTTACATTTAGGAGAACAATATGCATGAAATTTTTAAAGAGCAGCTTGAATTTGTAGGCAATTTAGCCTACCAAAATGCTTATTATGCACATAATCAACAACAAACCGCCCAAGCTTTTAGCGAAAAATGGACATCATATTCAAAAAATGTCCATGAAGAGGAGCAACAAAAATTATGGGATTTTTCAAAACAATGGTATTTAAAATTATATGGTTTTAAAGATGAAGAACATTTAGCCAATTTTCTCTCAAAACAAAAGATTATTTTTGATGCTGGGTGTGGGCTTGGCTACATAGCTGAATGGTTTGCACAGCTTGCCCCACATTCAACAATTATTGCCATGGATATTTCTGATGCAGTGCTTGTAGCTGCAGAAAAATATGCACATATTAAAAATACTTATTTTATTAAAGGCGATATTACTCAAACGCCTTTTAAAGATAATAGTATTGATTATGTGAGCTGCCATGCCGTTATTATGCACACAGAAAATCCAGAACTCACCTTTAGCGAGCTCTCAAGAATCCTAAAGCCTAGTAGCTCTGCGGTGGTGGGGGCAGAATTAAACACCCTATGCCCCTATAAAGGGGCAGCATGAGAGTTCCAAATTTTATTATTGGGGGCAGTGCAGCCTCTGGCACTGGTTTTTTATATGAGCTATTAATACAGAGTCAAGAAGTTTATTTACCGCAAAACCGTATTCCTGAACCACATTATTATTACAAAACCTTAGAATATGCAAAAGGGTTTAATTACTATATCCATACTTACTTTAAACATGTACCACTTGAAGCAAAGGCTATTGGTGAGCGTTCAAGTTCATATTTATATGGCGGCAGAGCTGTTGCAAGCAAAATTGCAAGAGATTTTCCCGATATGAAGTTTATTTTCATGTTGAGAAACCCTATTCAAAGAGCATGGGCGAATTATCGCTTTACTGTATTACAAGGTTTTGAAGATTTAAGTTTTTATGAAGCACTAGAGCAAGAAAAGCAAAGAGTGCAGTCCATGCAAGGAATTTGGAGAGAGATTCAGCCTTATGACTACACAGGCAGAGGATTTTATGCAAAACAACTTAAGGAGTTTTTGGAATTTTTTCCTCAAAGCCAAATTTTATGTATTAAATCAGAGAGCATCTCAAATGATGATTTATCTGTATTGCCTTTAATTTGCAATTTCTTAGAAATTCATTCATTTACCCCCAAAGCATCGCCAGAATATCCTAGCTTTAGCGTAGTGAATGCAACAAAACAAAGAGAATTACGCAAATATTTTGGTGATAGATTCTCATATTTAATGAATAGTGTTCGTTTGCAAGAGGATATTTATGTACAAGAGGAAGAGAAATATAAAGAGCTTAAAGAGAATTTAACATATACAAAAGAGCAAATGCCACAAGAATGTCAAGAAATGCTCATTGATATTTTCAGAGATGATATATACGAATTAGCCTCTATGGTTACATTTGATACAAATTCTTGGATAGAGGCGAGATAGCTTATAGCACTTTTTAAAGGAACGGCAGCCAAGCTTTTATTTTTTGCTCTAAATTAAAATAGTACAAGTTATTAACAAAAAACAGTTGATATTATTAGTATTTTTAAGTTCTTTACTTGAATTTCTAGTTTGTCTATTCTAGTCTTTTGGTTCTTTCTTCTGTTGTTTCTTCACCAAAAAGCTTGTATAGATTCTATCAAAACTTTAGCTTAATGAATGAGATTTGCTTATCAAAGAACGACAAACTTTAATGAATTATCAGTGTTTCAACTACAATCAAGCCTATAAATTAAGCAATGAATTTGACTTGATAGTAGTTGAATCCTTATTCACAAACAGGGATAAACACTTGTGGAATAATTTTAGCAGTACATATTCAATAACAGACTTTTAAATTTTTTAGAAATTATTTGCATTATGCTTGGCACAACTTAGGAATATTTTTTGCTTGCATAACTCTAATGGAAAATTTCAGTAGTCTATGGAGAGCAGATAGTAAAAAGGAATATTTACATGAATTTTTTAACTATATACAAAGGATAAAATATGATGCGAGCAT